>JAJZBA010000017.1 GCA_021799155.1 bacterium
TTATTATCACTACCGAAAAATGTGTTGGAAACGAAAAGATGGTTTCCGTAAATTATAAGAATCTCCACAAAGAATTGAAAAAAGGAGCCGTTATATTACTTAATGATGGAAAAAATGAACTGAAAGTTGAAAAAATTTCGAGCCGAAATATTTATTGCAAAGTCATAATTGGCGGAGAAATAAAGGGAAGAAGGGGAGTGAATTTGCCCGGAAGTTATTTAAAAATAAGCTCTCTTACGGAAAAAGACAAAGAAGATTTAAAATTCGGCGTCAAAAACCATGTCGAATATATGGCCATTTCGTTTGTGCGTACGCCGGACGATATTTTGGAATTAAGATATATTTTAAAAAAGGCAAAAGCGGAAAATATTAAAATAATCGCAAAAATAGAAACTCAAGAAGCAATAGAAAATCTTGATGCTATTTTGGATGTTGCCGACGGCGCAATGGTGGCGCGCGGCGATTTGGCGGTTGAAGTATCGGCAGAGCGCGTGCCGATTCTTCAAAAAATAATAATAAGAAAATGCAATGATGCCGGAAAGCCGGTAATTACTGCAACTCAGATGCTCGAATCAATGATTAAAAATCCTTTGCCGACAAGGGCGGAGGCCAACGACGTTGCCAATGCTATTTTAGACGGAACCGATGCCGTAATGCTTTCAGAAGAAACGGCTTTAGGCAGTTATCCAATCAAAGCGGTTGAAATGATGGCGCGAATTGCCAGGCATACCGAAGAAAATTTAAATTATGAAGAGATATTGAAACACAAGCATTTATTGTCAAAAACGGTAAACGATTCAATAAGTTATGCCGTCGTCACGGCGGCTCATAATGTTGGAGCGAAAGTTATCGTCGCTCTAACGGAAAGCGGCGCGACGGCGAGAATTATTTCAAGATATAAACCAAAACAACAAATTCTCGCCTTGACGCCGAACGAAAAAACTTTTAATCAGTTGGCTTTAAGCTTTAGTTGTCGTCCAAAATTGATAAAAGATTTTAAAGACATTTCCGAAGTTGTTGGCGTTGCGAAAGATATTGTTTTAAAAAATAATATGGCGAAAAGAGGAGATAAAATAGTTATCGGTGCCGGCATCCCTTTCGGAAAAACTGGAGGAACAAATCTTGTAATGGTTCAAGAGGTATGATTTTTAAAAATTTATTTTAAAGTAATTATATAACTGTTTTCCGGTATTTTATCTTTTTCTTTAGGTAAAACATAAAATATATTTTTTTCTCTTTGTTCAGATCTTCGGTTGACAAGCAAAATAAAGTATGCTATAATTTTGGCGGATTTTTAAGAGGTTAATATGGTTGAAATGTTGAAATAATGAGATAAATTTAATTCGAGCAGGCATCTCGCGATGCCGCTTGAAAAGGAGGAAAGAATGTATAAATTAGAATATGAGTTTAGGGGGTACTGCGGTAATGAAAATTGCCGCAAAAATGGAGAAGAAGTAAAATTTTTCATACCTCCCGACAAAGTGGAAGTATTCAGAAACGAACCGCCAAGCTGTACAGGATGCAGCCATTTCTTGCAAGGGGATATTTATGAAGTAGGAACCGTAATAGAGGAGGTTTCTTATCGTAAAATATAAACGTAAGATGTCGCTCTGAAAAGGGAGAAAAAGATGTCAGTAGATTTTTAACGGCGACAGCCCGGCAAAATTTTATTTTTTGCTGGGCTATTTTTATTTTAATCGTTTTATCTCAATAAGATATTAGTAAAAAAGGTCCAATATTTAATACTCTAACACTCTATTATTAAGTTAATTCTTTAAAGAGTTGGGTTTTATTTCAGAATCATCGTGTAGGCGTTTGACGGAATTTTATCTTTTTCTTTAGGTAAAACATAAAATATATTTTTTTCTCTTTGTTTTTCCGGCGTGAAGGTGTCGGTAATAAACATCACCGTTTGCGCCGGCATCGGAATGCTTCTAACATCAACGCCGCCGGCTTCAACAATTACGTATTTCGGCATTTCTTTTGGTAAAAGGTTCAACTCTCGACCGAGATTAACGTAATTTTGATTAAACGCGTCGGCAGTATTAGGATTTTTCGCCCATTTTATGAAATAACTATTATACGTTTCAAAAATCAACAATGATAAAAAAATAAAAATAAACCCCCTAAATATTAAAGTTTTTAGTTTACTATCACGTGTGATAGTATTTTTGAACCAATTATAAATATAAAGACCGCCAACTCCGGCCAATATAAAAACCGGCGGAATCATTAGAATGGCGCGCAAGGCGTGCGGAAGGCCTTCGTTGGAAATAACAATGGGCAAGGCGGTTATTATTAACCACGCAAAGAGGATTATAAACGGAAATGTGTCATATTCTTCATTTTTGAATTTTGATTTGTAATTTTGATTTTTGCCTGCCCCGTAGCATTCCGCTGAAAGCGGGACTGCTTCGGGGATATTTGATTTTTGAATTAAAGATTTTACAGCAAGAAAAACACCAGTTAGGAATAGTATTCCTACCGGCCAAAAAAGTTCCGGTTTGCCCGCGTAATTATGCCGCCAATTCCAATCTCCGGCAAAATTAAACATTCCGGCGGTTTTTAAAATATTGGTTATTAAATCTTTAAAAGGAGTGGAGGAATTGAAAACTGAGATTTGCGTTGTCCGGCCGAAAAAATCCTGAGGGTTTTTCAGAAAATATAAACCAAGCGGCGCGGCGACAATGATAGCCATTAGGGTATAGCCACTAGCCATTAGTAATATTTTTTTACGAACTAATTTTGTATCGGTGTTCTCACGAGCTCTAATCCAATAAAGCGTTAAAATTATTAAAATCAGAAGCGGCGTGGCGCGATAGGCTATGTAAGTGTGAAAGCCTAAACCGTAAAGTAATCCTCCTAGGATTGCAAAAATTCCAAATTCCAAATTCCAAATTCCAAATAAATTCCAGTTTTTAAAATTTAAAATTCTAAACTTGTTTTGGTTATTGAAATTTTGGTCATTGGATATTGTTTGTGATTTGGTACTTGGTGCTTGGAATTTGTTTTTAACTTGGTTTAGTGTCTTCAATAAAAAATACAAAGACCAAGTTAAAAACATCGGTGCCATAATTGCCCGAAAGCCGATGCGGGAAAAAAGAATATGCCAGAAACTGGTGGCGAGAAGAAAAGATGAGAGTAGGGCGGCGATTTCAGAATAAGTGAGCGGGTCGCCTGTTTTCGTGCGGAATGTCTCGGAGGCAGCCCGCGCTTGGTCTCCGCCGAAGGCGGAGGCGGGCTGCCGAGAGTCAAGGCCGCCGTCTGCCGCTGGAGCAGACGGACGGCCGGTTCCGTCAGAAAATAGGCGGCCAGCGAACAATTCTTTTGTCAAAAAATATATTCCTAAAACCGTCAAAATTCCGAATATCGCCGCTATACTTCTTGAAATCCACGGCTCGTGGCCAAATTTAACTATAAAAAATCCGATAATATTCGGCCATAATCCTTCGCGGCCATTGTTTTCCGGATAAAAAATTTTGAAATTGTTGGTTTCCCAGGCTTCCACGCCGTTATTGGCGTAAATCGCTTCGTCCGGATAGAATCCCGGCGGTATTTCTGTAATGTTGTATAGCCGGAAAAAAGCGGCTATAATAATTATAATAACTAATAACCAACGACTAATGATTAACGATTTTAATTTATCCATGTTTATTATTTTACCATTATGGAATTAAATTCTCAAAATATTGAACATAAGGTCTTAGAAGCGGATATTGAAAGATTAAGCAAGGAAATCGCCGAAAAGAAAAATTTGCCGGAGTACAAAGAAATTTCAGAAAAAGAATTAATAAAACAAGTTCTTCAGCCGATAATAAAACAAGGGACAAACGATAAAAAGCAAGTAATAAGCGAAAATGAAAAAACAAAAGAAATCGTTTTGCCTGATTATTTAAAAGATTCGCCGGCGGAAACAAAACTTCAAGTTGAAAAATTAATTGATTCGGTTTTTCATCAAGGAATAGACAAGGTTGTTAAAATTGCCAAACAGACCAACCCTTTTGTTTTAGACGCTTTTCATGACGCCTTGACGGATAGGCTATACGAAGAATTAAAAAACAGAAAATTGATATAATTATTGGTATAGTTGACTATACTGGTATAGTATACTATATCGCACATCAATGAATTTCTTGCTTTTTTTAATTTCTATTGTTTTTATCCTTGCAGTTGGTATTGTTTTCTTTTTTATTTCCAAAAATTTGCGGCGAAAAAAACTGGCTCAAGAATTGAATTTAAAACTTCTTTTAATTCGTTTGCCGAAAAAAATTCAGAAGAATTTCTCAGCCGAAAGCGGGCCAGCCTCTGAATGGAAAGACGAAATCAATCTTTCTTCCCAGCTTTTCGGAATTTTAGCCGGATTAAAATTTCCTTTTGTTTTTGAAACCGCGGTTCATCATATCGGCGAAGAAATTCATTTTTATGTCGCAGTGCCGAAAGAATCCGTTGAATTTGTTAGCCGTCAAATCGAGGGTTTGTGGGAAAACGCTCAAATTGAACCGGCGGATGACTATAATATTTTTAATCCCTCCGGCGTTTTCGCTGGAATTTATTTAAAACAAAAATTATCTTATGCCTTACCGATTCGTTCTTACGCGGAAGCGAATATCGATACTTTCGCTCCGATTTTAAGCGGGCTTTCAAAAATTAACGAAGTCGGCGAGGGCGCGGCTATTCAAATTTTAGTCAAGCCCGCGCCTTTATCGACGAAAAAAACAATTTCTCAAATGATTGAAAGTCTTAAAAAAGGCTCAAGACTCGACGACATTTTAAAAGGATTAAAGATTTCCTTAAAAGACGTGGAAAAAGCGTTGATTGTTTCGGACAAAGATAAAAATAAAGAAAAAATCATCGACGAAGAAGCGATTAAAATTCTGCAATCAAAAATCGAAAAACCGCTTTTGGCGGTAAATTTGAGAGTTTTAACCTCCGCTCCTAGCCAATATCAGGCCGATGAAATTTTAGAAAGCGTTTCCGGCGGTTTTTCGCAATTCAGCGCGCCGCTAAGAAACGAACTAAAAGTCATTAAACCCCGCAATCTAAAAAATTTAATTTATCAATTTTCTTTCCGCGAATTTGATGACGACCAGACGATAATCTTAAATGCTGAAGAATTAGCGAGTTTGTTTCATTTACCGGCTTCTTCCACGGAAATTCCGAAAATAAAATGGCTGAAAAACAAAGAAGCTGCGCCGCCCGCGAATTTGCCGAAATCGGGGACATTAATCGGTGAAAGCGTTTTTCGCGGCGAGAAGAAAAAAGTTTATATTACCGATGACGATCGCCGCCGACATGTTTATATAATCGGTCAAACCGGAACAGGTAAATCAACATTGCTGACCAATATGGTTGTTGAAGATATTAGAAACGGCAAGGGCGTCGCTGTTTTAGAACCGCACGGAGATTTAATCGAAAAAATTTCAGGGCTGATTCCGAAAGAAAGAGAGGAAGAGGTGATTATTTTTGATCCGTCGGACATTAAAAAACCTTTGGGAATAAATATGTTGGAATACGATTTCAATAAGCCGGAACAGAAAACTTTTATTGTTAACGAATTGTTCAATATCTTGGATAAACTTTACGATATGAAAACCGTCGGCGGTCCGATGTTTGAGCAATATACCAAAAACGCAATTCTTCTTTTAATGGAAGACGCCGTCAACGAACCGGCAACCTTGATAGACATTCCCAAAATTTTTACCGATAGCGATTTCCGCGATAAAAAATTGTCTAGAATTAACAATCCGGTAGTTATTGATTTCTGGCAAAAGGAAGCCGCCAAAGCGACTGGTGAACATTCTTTGGTAAACATGACGCCTTACATAACTTCAAAATTCAACAATTTTATCGCCAATGATTATATCCGGCCGATTATCAGTCAAGCAGAATCCGCTTTCAATTTTCGCCAGATTATGGATGAGGGGAAAATTTTATTGGTTAATCTCTCAAAAGGCCGGCTTGGCGACATCAATGCTAATTTACTGGGAATGATAATTACCGGAAAAATTTTAATGGCCGCTTTATCACGAGTTGATACGGCAGAAGAAAATCGCCGCGATTTTAATTTCTATATCGATGAATTTCAAAATTTTACCACCGATTCAATCGCAACAATTCTTTCCGAAGCAAGAAAATACCGGCTTAATTTAACAATCGCTCATCAATTTATTGCTCAGCTAACGGAAAAAATTCGCGATGCGGTTTTTGGCAATGTCGGTTCGATTATCGCTTTTCGAACCGGCGTCCAGGACGCGGAATTTTTAGTTAAACAATTCGAGCCGATATTTAACGAAAATGATCTGGTAAACATTGACAATTTCAACGCTTATGCCAAAATTTTAATCGGCGGCCAAACTTCAAAACCGTTTAACATTAAAATTTTCCCACCGGAAAAAGGCGATAAAGAAACAGCCGAAAGAATTAAAGAATTATCCCGCCACCTTAGCTCAGTTGGTAGAGCAATGCTTTCGTAAAGCAGAGGTCCCGAGTTCGAATCTCGGAGGTGGCTCAAAATGATTACTAAAGCCATTATTCCGGTTGCCGGATTGGGAACCAGATTTTTGCCGGCAACCAAAGCCCAACCCAAAGAAATGCTGCCTATTATCGATAAGCCGGTGATTCAGTATCTGGTTGAAGAAGCGGTTAATTCGGGAATAAAAAATATTATTTTCGTTACCGGCCGCGGCAAACGGGCGATTGAAGATCATTTTGATTACGCTCCGGAATTGGAATCGCGCCTCCTTCAAAAAAATAAAAAAGATATTTTTAAAAAAGTGAGAAAGATTTCGGAAATGGCGAATTTCGTTTATGTCCGCCAAAAACAGCCGAAAGGCGACGGCGACGCTTTGCTTTGCGCCGAACATTTAATCCAAAATGAGCCGGTAGCCGTGCTTTTCGGAGATGATATTGTTGACGCTGAAACGCCTTGTTTAAAACAAATGACGGAAGTTTTCAAAAAATACGGAGACTGCGTCGTCGCTCTGGACGAAATACCGAAAAAAGAAACCAAACATTACGGCGTTGTCGAAGCAATAAAAATTTCCGACAGAATTTTTGAAATTAAATCTATTGTGGAAAAACCGAATCCGGAAAAAGCGCCTTCCAATTTGGCGATTGTCGGCAAATACATAATTACGCCGGAAATTTTTAAAGAATTGAAAAAATTGAAACCGTTTAAAAAGGGCGAACTGAGATTAGCCGATGCTTTGAAAAATTTGTTGAAAAAACGGCCGATTTACGGCTATAAATTTGAAGGCAAAAGATACGACTGCGGAAGTAAACTCGGATATTTAAAAGCAACGGTTGATTTCGGTTTAAAACATCAAGAAGTTAAAAAGGAATTCGGAAAATACTTGACAAAAATATTAAAATATGATTAGATTCTCTCGTTGTAAAGACGGTTGTTGTCTTTAATAACTTTTGTTCTTTAAGAAAACCAAAAATATTGGAGGAAGAAATGGTAACGAAAAAAGAAAAGAAGATTGACTTAAGGATTTCCAACAGGAGGCCGCTTGTGATTTATAGCGATGCCGCTATCAATATTAGCAAGACTCGCGTAAGATTGCAGGTGAGATTATCGCATCTTGAAAAACGCGGAGCTGCTTGTCCGGATACGGAAGAATTATTACGCAGAACCGCGGAACTGGAAAACTGGGTTGATAAACAGCTCGGCGGATACGTGGAAACGCATCCGACATGGCCATGGATATCCCGTATTAAGGGAACTGGCAAAGAACTCATTGGCAAAGTACTCGGTCTTATTGAATCGTTCGGCAAATATTATGAGCCAGGCGACATAATGATACCGCCGTACATAAACCGGGAGCCGGTTATCGTGCCGGTGTTTGTTAATAATAACGGCGGCGATGAATTTATTGAGAAGCCAATGGTCTGGGTGGAAGGCATAGAACGCCTTATTAATCCGAGCAAACTGCGGACATACGCAGGCATCAGGCCGGGCTTGGACAGGGAAAAGGGTAAAAAACTTCGCTATAACGCGGAGTTAAAAACCACACTTTGGGTCCTGGGAGGAAGTTTTATGAAAGCCGGCAATAAGTACTCCGAAAAGTTTTATCAGGAGTATAAAACCGAGCTGATTTCGCGTTTTATAAGCGAAGGCAAAAAAATTCTTCCAACTCCGAAGGGCAGATATTGCGTGGCTTGTGAAAAAGAAGTGAATTTTAAGGCCGCGTTATTATGCCCGGATTGCGGAGAAAAACTTTCGCTTAAAAACGAACCCGAAGGCGTGGTTTGGCAAGGTCATGTGCATATGATGGCTATGCGCCATATGGTGCAAAGATTCTGTGATCATTTATGGTTGGTATGGCGTCAGGCGCTTAATTTGCCGATTACTCAACCATATTCTTTTGTTCATGGCGAACATACGACAATCATTTCGCCATGGGATATGGTGGATAGATAGTCGTCCTTCGGAAGGAAACCGGTTGGAGAGAGCGAGTCTTTTCAGTTGAGAAAACTATGGAAGAAGAGCGAGTCAGGCGGTTTGAGAAAACTAGTGAAAATGAGCGAGTTATCTGATAAGAAAAAACTACTAAAGAAAAGCAAGTCAGATGCTATAGAAGTCTAGTATGATGTATGATGGAGCGAGTCATTAACAGAGAGAAACTAGGAACAGTGAGCGATCAGACATAAGGAAAAAACCTGAGGAGGGAAGCGAACCGTTTTTGAAGAGAAAACCAGAGTATGCAAATGAGTCATTGAAGAGAAGAAAACTAATGATCTCGAGCGAGCCCGGAAGTTGAACATTAACTTCCGGGCATTTTTATTTTTTTCGATTTGCAAAAAATATTATTTTTTGATAAATTTATATTTATGGAAGATTTAAAACAACAACTTAATGAACTTAAAGAGCAGGCCCGCCTCCTAGCGGGCCGGCTTTGACATTGAAGCCAAAAAAAATCGGATCAAAGAAATTGAATACGAATTTAGTGACCCGGATTAGATCGG
>JAJZBA010000018.1 GCA_021799155.1 bacterium
GTCCCAGTGGTGAGATTTAGTTTCGTGGCAATATTCGTTTTTTTTATCATCTTTATAAATTTCATCGCCATTACTACGTCTTCCAAAGTAAGTATAATTTTCTTTGATATAAGCGGTTAAAACGGAGTCGTCTCTAACATCGATTTTGTAACCATTTATATGAGAATAAATCCCCCCTTCTGTATGGCCACGTTCTGTGCCGCCGGTAATAACAATATCAAAACCACATTTTGTCTGAAGATTAATAATTCCTTCAATAGTATTTATTCTTATTCCCTCCAAAGAGGTAATATTCTTATCGCTAGAGTTAAGACTAATACGCCCATTTTTCTTCAGTAATTCTAGTGCTTCTTCATGAGTAAGAGTCTTATTTTCTCCACCACTTTCTCGGCTATCAAATAAATCGCCAAATCCCAAACGTTGCATATTAGTGTTAGCAGGAACTCCCACTAGATCACAAGGATTAAAACCGCAAGCGGTTGTAGCCGAGATATCTACGTCATAATTATCCTTTCTCTTAGTGGGAGTATTATCTCTAACATAAACCTGCATTCTAGTTCGAGTATAATCATCTGGAAAAATTCTAATAAAATAATCATTACTTATCTGCGACCAAGTGCCTTCCGACACGTCTAACATATTTTCAGAAATAGGCGGTTTCCCCAATTTTATAGCAATACCCTCCAATTCTTGATATGTTGCTTGAGCGTTTTGTATCACTTCTTTTAATCGATTTAATTTATCGCGAATAGAAATTATATCCTGTGGTAATCTCTTTTCTATTTCTTCCCAAATCCAATTTTTTATCGGCGATGGGATAAAATTAAGAAAACTTTTCCCTAACACACTTAAATCTTCTTTTTCTAGAAGTTTATCCGCTATTTCTTTTATTGCTGGAGAAAATGAGGCGTATTTTCCGTTTGCTAAAACCGCCCAAATTAAACTTTGAACATCTTCTTGAGAAATACCTTCGTATTTTAAAGAATTTTTAAGAATATTTTTAATAATGCGGCTCCCCCTTCCCTTTAAAGAAGCTATTAAATACCCAGAACCCTTATAAGGAGCATATTTGCCGGCATGAAGACAGAAACTTTTAAAATAAAAATCATAAACGCCGGGCTTAAGTTTTATAACGCCTTCTTTCTTAAAACGGCTAATAATTTCTTTTGATGCTGGGTTGGGAGGAAAATCTTCTATCTTTATAGAATAAGGAAAAACATCGTCAATACTAGTCGTTAATATATCTTTCTCGCCAAGTAAAAAGTCGGAGATAATATTAATTATACCTCGCATTTATAATAAAATTTGTTAATTATGCCCAAAACCTGTCTGAATAATTTTGAACTCATTGAAAACTAGTAAATAAATGAGAAAATCGCTTTAACCCTCTATTTGCCCGTAGTGCTCCGCACCCTGAACAAAATCCGAACTCATTTTCGGCAAACCACCGACGAATGAAGCCTCCTCCCTGAAACAATGCTCTTTCATTCTTTTTTTATATCATTTGTCTGACCGACATAAACAGATTTTGTTTTTTGACTGTAGAGAATATAAATATAGAACATAAAATACTTTGCTCCGAATTGTAGACAATGTTAGAACGATAATTAAGAGGCAAAATGAGTATATTTACATCCCAGATTTGAGGAGTTTCTCAAACGCATAAACTCACTCCACCGCACCACCCACTATTTCTTTTATCTTAATTGAGTTTCTTTGAAACTTTGTCCCACGCCTGCTTTAGCCACGAGCCAGCTTTCTTCCACGCCCACGCAACATAGACGCCAAGTCCGATGAGTAAAAAAGGCCAGACGACACTCCAGCTCCAAGTAACAATCCCTGCATTTTTTAGGAAGAATAATACGCCAATAATGATAAAAATGTAGGCAAGTATCATATAATTTTGTAATTAATCGTTATTTTCTTGCTCGCTATTTGTCCCTTCCAGCCGATTTTCAATCTGCTTTTGCTCATTCTCAAGTTCCTCGTGCTTCTTTTTCAATTCTTCACTCTTCTGTTTCATCTCTTCTCGGATTTGTTCCGCTTCTTTTTTATCGGTGTCTTTTAATTTATTTTCAAGCTCGTGTTGCTGTATTTCTTTTTCATCGTTGAGGTCTTCTTCTTCATCTTTTGCGTCCTTTAGGTTTTCTAATTGTTTTTCCGTTTCTTTAAGGTTTTTCTTTGCTTCTTTTGCCAGTCGTTTGGCGTCTTCATAGTTTCCAGCGTCAAAGACGGCTTTGGCTTGAGAGAGTAAGATGTTAAATTCCTTAAAAGTTCCATCGGGAATAGTAAGATTTTTTTCTGTTGCCTCTTTTATTATATCCGCTTTTTCTTCTTCAGCGTCTTTTATTTTCTCTGCGGCTTCTTTTTGAAGCCCCAATGCTTCATCAAGATGTTCGTTTTCTTCTTCAATATCTCCATTGTCTTTATCCTCGTGTTGTTCCAGAAGCTCTTTTTGAGCTTTAAGATCAGCAATTTCTTTGGTGAGTGTTTCCGCTTGGGCAATATCGCCTGCCAAGCGAGCTTCCTTGAGTTTTACTTTCAGTTCGTCAATTTTGGCGTCTAATGCGTCTGCCTCTGACTTAAAGGTGTCCTTAAGTGCTTCGTGTGCTGGATCAAAATCATCCGAAAGCTCTTTGGCAAGGTTGCTCGTATCCTTTCCTTCTTGTTTCTGGTCTGCCAGAATTGCTGTTGCTCTTAAAAGATTATCACCAAGCCGCTCCTCGGCGGCAACGAGGCCTTTAGCGTTAACACCTTTGTCCTCAAGAATAACTTTTATTTCTGCTATTCGCTCTTTGGCAAAAGTAATTTCCAATCTGGCTCTGCCTTCAGGGTTAAAGGTGAAAAATCGCTGGAGAGCTTCGCCCAGTTTATCAAGAAAATAAAATGGACTTTCGGGCGTAAGTCCTGCGTTTGGCAATGCTCCATTTTGGGCAAAAACCAAAAATGGAACAAAAAGTAGTGAAATGATAGCTGTTTTAATTTTCATTGTAATTTTGGTTATTTATATTTTGTAAAATCGACAGTTCAACTATAGCACAACTTTATAATTTCTCCCAACCGATAACTGGGTGAATTTCCCACCAGTTATGCGGCTCGTCAAATCTGGTAATGCCCCAAATCTTGATATGGTCTCCTTCCTTCGGCAAAGGAAAGTCTTTTATTTCTGGAATAAATTCGGTAACAAGGAATAAGCCGACGGGGACATATTGAGGGCGGACAATGACATGATAATCGCCGTCTGGTTCGTGAGTAACTTTATCTACAATGCCTTCAACCGCGACTTTCGTTTTAGTGCTCCCATTAACGATAAAATCGGCAAGCCCGACATCATGATATAGCAAATCCTCATCCGCTTCTTCTCCTTTTTTCACAAAGAAGGTCAAAATCCGCTCAAAAATATTCGGTAGGGTAGCCGTTGGATTTATCGTTTGATTGCGGATATACCAGCCGAGGCCGATGCCGCCGCCAAACACAAGAATAAATGCCAGTATTAAAATAAGTTTCTTTTTCATAAAGTTCTGCCGACTATCTTCGGTTTCCATTTTTCAGCAAGGCGAACAATGAGATAGCCGGTTGTAATGCCCACGATAGCACCGCCTAAAATATCCGATGGGTAATGCACGCCAGCGATAATGCGGCTTATGTTCATTAAGATTGCGGCAATGAAAAACCAGACGCCCCACTTTTTATTGTAAAGATAAATTGCCGTTGCCATTGCGAAGAAAAAAACGGAATGGCCAGAAGGGAATGACCATTCGGTATCAGAATAAAACCAGCCGTTGGATAAGAGCTTATTGATTGAATAAGTGAGAAATGGACGGGGACGCTGTGTAAAGTAACGGATAATCTCGGTTACTCCGAGACGAGAAATAATAATTGAGGTAGTTGTTACTCCAAATATATAGAGTTTTTCCCATTTCGGGTAGACCGCAAAGTATAAAAGAACCAGAAAAAAAGCAACGAGGATATATTGCAAGTATTCAGCGAAGAAAACTACAAGTGTATCAAAAATCTGTGATTTACCAGCAAAGCCATTAAGAAAGTAGAGTAATTTTACATCTAATGTCATAGGTATTGTAACTTTATCAAAAATTACCCCATCCTTCAACTCACTATTGTTTTATTTTAAAGCACAAAACTCTCGATGTTGGGAGTTCTTCGCAGGAGTAGCAAGCTAGGAGTTCTAACTCTACGATGGGTGTAAAAAATAACCCGCATAAACTCGGGCTATTTTTCGAGGCTCCCGATAAAAAACAACAACAAATTTTTGAAATTATCTTGCCGAATCTAATCCACAAATCCAAGAAACGAAACTTGAGATGAGAAGTGCCGCGCCTGCGGCGCGGCATTAGAAATCGGAATCAGGATTTTCGCGGAAAAAAGTTCGGATTTCATTCAATATGCGGAGCCATAACAAAAACAGACGCTTAAGCGTCTGTTTTTGTTATGGCTCCGGTGGTAGGACTCGAACCTACAACCATCTCCTTACACTAATCCCAAAGTTTCCTTTAGGGGTGGACTATATCATCACCATATGCCTTTTATTTTATGACTTTTAGGTGTTTCGGTATTTAGTCTCTACGGCGCCCCGCCTAAGTTTTGTTTTGCAAAATTCTGGCGGGTTCCCACGGTATTGCCCCAAAGGGTTTCACCGTTATCCCGAAATTTTTCAACCTAAGTTTCCTTAGGAAGCTGCGTTATGCCGGCCTCAAGTTCGCGATGGCAGTTTGCACAAACTAAAATGCATTTATCTAATTCTGTTCTAACTTTTTCCCAAGATCGCGTATAGCCTTTATCTGCGATTCCGAATTCTTTATCACCATTTACATGGTGTAAATCAAGCGCGCCTTGATATTTTTTATAGCCGCAAATCTGACATTTGCCGCCTTTATAATCAATCGCTAGAGTTTTGATCTTGCGCCTTCTTTTCGCCACCGCTTTGATTAATTCTTCTCGTCGGTCGACATATTTTCTCTTATCTGCCATTATTGTTTAATTATAACAGATAATTGCAGTAAGAAACATCCACAGGGAGTTGCTCTACCATTGAGCTACACCGGAATATTCAATTTTAAAGAAATTATAATCGAATTTTTAAAAAAATAAAGAGTTGGCGAATCTTGTATCGTCAACTCTTTTTAATTTATGCTGTTGGTAAAAAACAACTGGCTTCTAACGCCTGATAATAACTATCCGGATATTGAATGTTTATTTCAGTTTTCAACTTGCCTTTCGCTTCCTCAAATAACTTCGCTGTTGAATAATTCAACAAATCAATCCTAAAAATCCCCGTCATCGAAAACAATGCACGTCCGCTATCCGCTTCCTCTATCACTCGACTGGTGATTGAAAAAACACATTGAAGCATGTTTAAGAAAGAAAATTCCGGTAGTTCGTATTTTTCGAATTCTTTCGCCAATTTCCAAAATTTTTCTTCCTTTGAAAAAACTTCCACTATTTTTTCAACATCCATATCGATTAAACCTCTTACAAACCATATCCAATGCGACATCAATACCTTTCTTACCTCCATCGGTCTGGTGGCGCCAAGTGAAGTTTGTATCGCGGACTCGACAACTTTTACAAATTCTAGATGAATCTGGTTTGCCATTTTTTCCTCCTTATTTAATTGGATTTTGCTTTTAATAATTTAACGAACTATTTCCTTTTTGTCAAATTCGTCAAATATTTTTTAATATCCTCTAAGTCGGATTTTATATGTTTTAGACTTATTGCATCTTTTCTGATTTCTTCCTCTGTTTTTTCGTCTATTCTTTTTTCCTCTTTGATGCCGGAAATCAAAATTTGATCGCCGATGAAAAACGAAACAAACAAACCAATTAACATAAGAATTGCGACGCCAATTATCGCCGATGCCAAACCGCTTATTTCCAAAGAATCGGCAATCATCCAAATCCCCCGCCACAATAAAATTATTCCGATGCTTCCCAGTAAGGCGTAAACAATCGGATGACGGCTCAAACCGGCGCGGATTTTGTCTTCTAATTTGTCGAAAAATTTGAGAATACTCATAAATAAGAATTAATGGCTTTATCTAAAATTTCTCTTTTTTCTAAACTTTGTTTCCAGACACTATTTTTACGATGATGATTTATACAAATTCCTTCTGAAAAATTAATTTTCTCGCGGAATCTTATAAGATTTTCTTTTCTGCCTATAATAATTTCTTTATATTTTTCATCAATTCTGCTTTCTATATTAAAATCTTTTAACAATTTTTCAATTAGTTTCAAAATTAAAAGATTATGTTGAAATCCCCTAACCAATCGAATATTTTTATAAATATAGACGCTTCCTTCATCGTCGAAAAACGACCTTAAAAATACTTTTTTCTCTTGTAACGATGCAGTTTTAATATATTTAAACAACTCTTTTGCTTTCTCTTCCGCATAGATTCCTAATTCTACGTTGTAATATCTTATCTGTTTTACTCCGAATTTTCTTTTATAAATTTTTGAATCTAAACCCAATAAATTTTTCACTGCCGTTCTTACCGCTTCAATTAAGTAATCGCTTCTATTATAATATTCGCATCCTTCATGTTTTATCCGCCCATCAAACAAAAAATGAGAAATTATAAATATTAATTCATGAGACCATTGCGACGGTTTTAAAAAATTTCTTCCGGGTAAGCATTTCCCCTTGCGTTCTTTTTTAATGTAATTATTAAGTCTTGTTGTCGCCTCTTTTTTAATTTTTCTTTTCGTTTTCGCTGAAAGCGGAATATCGTAAATATGTCCGTAAACAGTAGTTTTAGGAAGATTAGTAGCGTTTAAAATTTCTCCCAATGTAAATCCTCTTTTTCTTAAAGTTCGGCATCGTTCTATTAATTGAGAATCAATTTTTCTCATTGTGGATCGCCTGGGACTTGAACCCAGAACCTTGGGCTTAAAAGGCCCCTGCTCTGCCAGTTGAGCTAGCGATCCGATCAAAAATCAAGTACGTATAATAAATTCTACAATTCTTTTTCCAGTTCTTCCAATATTTTCTTCGCCTTGGCGCTTAATTTTTTCGGGGTTTTGATTTCCAGCTCCACGATTAAATCGCCACGGCCATGGCCGCCGAAACGCGGCATTCCTTCGCCGGGGATTCTTAAATTATTTTTTAAATTAAAATTACTCGGTACTTCCACTTTTAAGAAACCTGCCCCGTAAGAAGATTGCTTTCCTTCGGGGTTGCCGGAAATCGTCGGAATTTCAATTTTTTTCTCCAGCAACAAATCAATTATATTAACATCTTTTTTAATAATCAAGTTATCGCCTTCGCGTTTAAAAACCGGATGCGGTTTAATTCTAATTCTAACGTAAAGGTCTCCTTCGGCCGCGCCGCGTTCGCCGGCTTCGCCCGCTCCTTTGATTTTAATGATTTGTCCGTTATCAATGCCCGGCCTGATTTCCAATTTTACCGTCCGTTCGGCCGTAATCCTTCCACTTCCCTTGCAGATCTCGCAAATTTTCTTGGGAATTTGACCGGTGCCGAAACATTGATGGCACGACTTTATTTGAATAAAATTGCCGAAAAAACTTTTCCGTGCTTCCTTGATTTCTCCCCGGCCGGCGCAAACGCCGCACTGATTAAAACCGGCTTTCGGGTCATGCCCTAAACCGCCGCATTTTTCACATTTAACCGCTGTCCGATAATTAATATGTTTTTCCGCGCCGTGAAAAGCTTCTTCTAAAGTAATCTCCTGAACAATCTGAATATCCGCGCCGTGCTGATAAGTCCGACGTTTTTGTTTTATACCCATTCCTTCAAAGAAAGCGTCGAAAATATCTCCCAAATCTCCGAATTCGCCGCCGAAATCAAATCTGATTCCTTCGCCAAAAGGACCCTCAGCAGAGTCGAAGGGAGCGGAGCTAAAGGGACCGAAACCGAACGAGTCAAAATCAAAACCGCCGGCGCCGAATTTATCGTACTGCGCCCGTTTTTCTTTGTTAGACAAAACCTGATAGGCTTCGTTTATTTCCTTAAATTTCTTTTCGTCTCCGCCTTTGTCGGGATGATATTTATGAGCCAGTTTTCGAAAGGCTTTTTTTATTTCTTCTTCGGAAGCATCCTTATTAACGCCGAGAATTTTATAGTAATCCTTCATAATATATACGAACAGCGAATAAACCCGAATATTACGAATCCGTAATAATCGTTCAAATTCGTTGTTTAATTATTTTAGTAATATTATTTCTCTGCTTCTTCCTTCAAGCATTATCGTACTGAACCCCAAAGCCAAACAAATTTCATAAACAAGATAAGCCAAAACCGAGACCAGCCACCTAATCGGCAAAATCAAACTAACAATAGTTAAAAATATTAAAGTTGCTAAACCGACCGGCAAGAAATTTTTAATGTTTTCGGGAAGCTCTTTAAATTTACTCACCATCGTCTGATAAAGCAAATCCGAAGTTTTTATTTTAGAATTGACCGGACCGCCGATTAAATCCGACGCTTTCTTTTCTAATTCTTTCGCCGTTTGATTAACTAATTCTTTTTTTGCTTTCTGCGGCAATAACTTAAATTGCGGGTTCTGTTCAATTTGATTTTTCGCCAAATCTTTTATGAATTCGTCGAAAGGTTTTTCGAGGGCGAAACCCGGTAAAAAATTTTGAACGATTTTCATCTCAGCAATCGGAGAAAGAATTTTTTCAAAAGCCTTTGAAGAAATGAAAAAATCGTTTTCGCCGAAACTGCCAACGCCCGCGTAAGCGACGGCAACAAACAAAGCCAAAGCCGTAATCGCTTTAGGAAGTGTTTTCTTGCCAACCCGCCAAAAGCGGA
>JAJZBA010000019.1 GCA_021799155.1 bacterium
AGAGATGATTATCCAACCTTGGCTTCTTTTTAATTTCTGATGTTAACTCTTCGAGTACCGCTACCGCGGTTCGTCGAATTCGAGATTTAATTCTTTTTTAACTTCTGACGTTAATTCTTCGAGTACCATACTAAAATACTCTTTAATCTTTTTTGCTGGGATATTCAATTCTTTTGCTAAATTTCCTACCCCACGTTTAACGTCGTAGTCAAATCTGAATTCTCGTGCGATTGTTTTTTTGGCAATCGCATAAGAAATCCCTGTAATTTCATCTTTTGTTAGTGCCATCATAATTTCACCTCCTTTTCTAAATTATTTCACGCCCCGAAATTATTTATGTAAAAGATCTATACCGATTTATTTATTCGTTTTAACGAATTTAAAATCAGAAAAACTATTTTATATAGAAATAATGCCTCATTTATTATTTCTATATCAAAAGCATATAACAATTTTATTTAATTGTCAAGACTAATTCTCTTGATCTTAATACTTTTAAAATACTTTATAAAAGAAGTGTTAATTAAACATTAAGTGTTATGCTATAGCATAACACTTAATGAGTTTGGTGTTTTGTTTTTGCTTCGCGTAAAATTTTTTCTTTATTTCTTCGCGGGGCTTACTTTATATAAAACTTAGATTTCATTTCTGCTTCTATCCCTGATTCAAATTCTTCTCTTCGCTCTCGCGCCGTTGCGAATAATTTTTCAAGTTCCGCGTCCGACATTTTCCCCAACTCCTTAGTTCTCAATTCTAAATCTTCCCGCGTGTTTTTTTTCGGCTTTTCAATTACTTCGTCAAGCAAAATTGCCAAAATCATTCCGACTTTCGGACCAGGCGGAATACCTAAAATTTTCATTACATCTTCGCCGTTTATCGCCAACATTTTAGGAGAAATCGGGTCTCTTTTAACCTTTTCAATCATAAAAAGCAAATGTCGAATTTTATAAGGCACGGCTTTCGGTACGCCGGAGCCAATTCTGTCGGCTTCCCGGACTTTAATAAAATCTTCAACGTATTCCGGACCAACCCGACGCAAAAATCTTCGCACTCCGGCTTCGGTCACTTCGCCAACATTGTAGTAAAACAAATGATAGCGAACCAGATGAATTATTTTTTCTGCCATATTTTTCGGAAAATGAAGCCTATCTAAAACCCGTGTCGCCATTCTGGCTCCTAAAACTTCGTGGCCGTAAAAAGTACAGTCCGGACCTTCCCCTTTTTTAGTTCGCGGTTTTCCAATATCGTGAAGCAATGCCGCCATTCGAATTTCCAACGGATAATTTTTCCGAGCGCTGTAATCCAGCGCCCTTAAATTATGCTCCCAGACGGTATAAATATGATGTTTATTCTGGCCGACGCCGATTCCTTCCCGAAGTTCCGGAATAATATATTGAAGCAGATTTAAATCTTCAAGCATCTGGACGCCTAAAGCCGCGTTTTCTGTCATCAAAATTTTTATCAGTTCGTCGCGAATTCTCTCCTTAGCAATCATTTCTAAAAGCCCGGATTTTTTTATTATTGCTTCGGCGGTTTTTTCTTCAATCGTAAAATTAAGCTCAACCGCGAATCTTATAGCGCGCATTAACCGCAAAGCATCTTCATTAAAACGCTCTTCGGAATTGCCGACGGTCCGGATAATTTTGTTCTTTATATCTTCTTGCCCACCGTATACATCAATAATTTCATAATCTAATATTTTTGAATTTTTATTTGTAATTTTGATTTTTGATTTTTGATTTTTGATTTTTATTGCCATCGCATTAATCGTAAAATCTCTCCGAGCAAGATCTTCCTCTATGGATTTTGCAAAAATAATGCTGTCCGGATGACGTTTATCCGTATATTTCCCCTCCAAACGAAAAGTGGTGATTTCGACGATTTTTAATCGCGCATCTTCGCTTTCGGTTTTTACCGCAACAGTTCCGAATTTATTTTCATAGACGCTATCGGGAAAAATTTTCTGAATTTCTTCGGGCCGAGCGTCGGTGGCAATATCCCAATCTTTCGGTTCGCGGCCCATTAAAATATCTCTAACACAGCCGCCGACAAGATACGCCTGAAAATCGGCTTCTTGAAGTTTTTCGGCGATATTAATAATTTCACTTGGAATTTTCAGTTTCATTATGTATAATTATAACCTAAATTTAATCGAAGCGCCCTTAGCTCAATGGATAGAGCGCTTGGCTTCGGACCAAGAGGTTGAGGGTTCGAATCCTTCAGGGCGCGCCAAATCAAAAGCGCCCATAGCTCAGTTGGTAGAGCAGTTGCCTCTTAAGCAAACGGTCCCAGGTTCGAGCCCTGGTGGGCGCACAATGAGCTGGAATTTTCCATAGCTCAGCTGGTAGATCCGCCAGCCGGCGGACTCTTAAGCAAATGGTCCCAGGTTCGAGCCCTGGTGGGCGCACCAAAAATGGTTAAAAAAATATTAATTTTTATAGTTTTGACTGTTATTTTACTTATTATATTTTTTGGATATAATTACTTTATCAAAAAACCGATAAAAGAATCGCCGGAAAACACAATAAATATCGGTTTTAAAGGCCCGAGCGGGCCGCCGTCGGTAAAGGGGCCATCCGGTCCGCCGCCGACGAATTAAAAAACGCGGGATTAGTACAGTGGTAGTATATCTCCTTGCCATGGAGAAGGCGCCGGTTCGATTCCGGTATCCCGCTCCCGTATCAAATCAACAAATCGGTAATAACAGCAATTAGCAAAAGGTCAGCTGGTTCGATTCCGGTATCCCGCTCCCGTATCAAATCAACAAATCGGTAATAACAGCAATTAGCAAAAGGTCAGCTGGTTCGATTCCGGTATCCCGCTCCAACAAATTCCAATCTTTGAGAAACAAAACATTCTCTTATTCGTTTACTATGTTAGATGGCGAAAAAGACATAATCAAACGCGCCATTAATGGTGAGGCCTCGGCTTTTGGCCTGCTTTACGATAAATATCAACCGCAGATTTATCGATTTATTTATCTTAAAGTCAGCCATCGTGAGGAGGCCGAGGACCTCACCCACCAAGTATTTTTGAAAAGCTGGGAAAAAATTGACGAATACAGGCCTAAAGGATTTCCCTTTTCGGCCTGGCTTTACAGAATCGCCAGAAATCTGATTATCGATCATTATCGTCTCAAAAAAAATAATTTAAGCATCGACGAGGTTGATGAATTAAAAACCGAAAGCCAAATCGATTTAGCGACGGAGAAAAAAATAGAAACGGAAAAAATAAAAAAAGCCATTAATCGGCTTAGCCCGGAACAGCAAGACATAATTATTTTGAGATTTGTCGAAGAACTTTCTCCAAAAGAAACGGCTTCGATTTTAAACAAAACCGAAATATCGGTCAGAATGCTTCAATATCGGGCGCTAAAAAATTTAAGGAAAATTTTGAATCTTAAAGATGAATAAAGAACTGCTTACAATTTTAAAAGAGTTGAAAAACATCGGTCCCGACCCCGACTACTCTAAAAAGTCGCGTTTTTTGATACTTTCTCGGCAAAAACCGGAAACAAATTCCGTCTCTCCTAACCCGCTAAGATTCATGAATTTATTAAGATTCTCCGCGGTCTTGGGAGTTTTGATCGCGTTGGTGATCTCCGGTAGCCTTTATTACAGCGGCAAATCTAACAAAGACGAACTAATGGTCAGGGCCGGCGAACTAAACGGTTCGATTCAGGTCAAACTAAACGAAATTAAATATCTTTTGGAAAACAATAATCGTCATTTAAATACCAAAGAAATTGTCGCCGTTCAAACTATGCTGGACAAAACTGCAAACGAGCTGAAAGAAGCGGGGGATTTAAACAAAAACAACGAAGATTTGAAAAAATCTCTGGAAAAAATAAAAGCCGCTCAAGAAACCCTGCTTCAAATAGACGCGATGTTGAAATAAAAATCCCGCTTTCAGCGGGATTTTTTTATTAGAAATTAGAAATTTCCTCTTTGTCTTAATCGCTGTTGCTCTGCGGGATTTATTTTACCGCTTCTTTCAAAACTTTGCCTGCTCTGAATTTCGGTTTTATGGAAGCGGGAATTTGGATCTTCTCGCCGGTTTTCGGATTAACACCCATTCGAGCCGCTCTCTTTGCTACCTTGAAAGTGCCAAAGCCGGCAATCGCCACTTCTTCTCCGCGGGACAAAGTTTTGGTAATCGTGTCAAAAACCGAATCAACGGCCGTTGCCGCCTGCTTTTTTACTTCAATATCGGCGGCCTTCATCACTGCTTCGATAAGTTCTGCTTTGTTCATAAAATTAACTAACAACCTACGACTAACAACCTACGACAGTTGTAAGTCGCTGGCCGTTAATCGCTGGTCAATAACGAGTCGACCTTTTATTTTAAGTTTATTAAATTATAAAGGAAAAATCTAATTAAAACAAGTTATCGCGCATATTCCACCGCCCTCATTTCTCTTATCACATTAACTTTAATCTCTCCCGGGTATTTTAACTCTGATTCGATTTTCGCCGCAATATCTTTGGCTAACTGCAAAGCTCTGAAATCGTCTATTCTTTCAGGGGTTACAAAAATCCGCAACTCCCGGCCGGCGGAAATAGCGTAAGCGGATTTGACGCCCTCAAAATCCTCCGCTATTTTTTCTAAGTCTCCCATTCGTTTCAGATAATTTTCCAAAGTGTCGCGTCTGGCGCCGGGCCGCGCTCCCGACAAGGCGTCTGCCGCCGCCACCACGTACGCCTCCGGCAAAGAAAACGGATATTCTTCGTGATGCGCCTCCATCGATTTTATCACTTCTTCGGAAACGCCGTATTTTTTAAGAATTTTTCTTCCCAACTCAACATGACTTCCTTGAACTTCATGATCAATAGCCTTGCCGATATCATGGAGTAGAGCCGCTTTTTTCGCCGTTTCGGCGTTAAGTTTTAATTCGGACGCCATCATCGAAGCCAAATAAGCAGTTTCAATCGAATGAACCAAAGCGTTTTGACCGTAACTGAACCGGAAATGAAGCCTACCAAGAAGTTGAATGATTTCTTTCGGTAAGTCGTAAATTCCCACTTCGTAAGCGGAGGCTTCGCCGATTTCTGTTATTTTCTTATTTAATTCCTGTTTTGCTTCCTCGACTTTTTCTTCTATTTTTGCCGGCTGAATCCGACCGTCTTTAACCAATTTTTGCAAAGCCAATTTAGCAATTTCTCTTCTGGTTGGATCAAAAGACGAAATAACAATCGTGTCCGGCGCCTCGTCGATAATAAACTCGACGCCGGTCGCCCGTTCCAAAGCCCTGATGTTTCTTCCTTCTCGGCCGATGATTTTTCCTTTCAAATCTTCGTCGCCAAGATTAAAAACGCTGGTCGTTATCTCTCCCACGTGCGAGCGAGCGTAGCGTTGAATCGCGGTCGTCATAATTTCTGTCGCTTTGCGCTCAATTTCTTCTCTTTTTATTTTGTCTAATTTTTGGAAAGCCAACGCCAATTCTTCTTGATGTTGAGCCTGAAGATTTTTAAGAAGCAGATTTTTCGCCTCTTCATGAGATAAGCCGGCGACTTTTTCCAGTTCGGAAATCGCCTTTTGTCTTAATTCTTCAAGCTCCAATTTGGCTGTTTTTAATTTTTCAATATCGGAAACAATCTGGGACTCTTTTCTTTTTACGTCGTTTGCCTCCTGTTCAATCTGTTCTTCTTTTTTCAAAAGCCTCTCCTCTAAGCGACCAAGTTGAATTTTGCTTTCCCGCTCTTCTTTTTTAACTTCTTCCAAAAGAGCGGTTGATTTTTCCTGTGCCTCAAGAATTATTTCTTTAGCTTTTGTTTTTGCCTCTTCGAGCTGCCTTTTGATTTTTTGCTCGACCGAATTAGCGGCTTTGACCGCTATTAATTGCCGGATAAAGTATCCGGCTGCAAGACCCACAAGCAATAAAACACCCCCAAAAAGCGGATTTTGATAAATCATATATTAGATTGTTCGCTAATTTCTTCATTTTGAATTCATTAGGAACCGTTAATTCTTTACGATAAAACAATTATAATGCTAAAATAAACCAATGTCAAAACGAACAATTGTTTTGGTTATTTTAGACGGTTGGGGAATCGGCAAAGCCGACGAGTCAAACCCGATTCACGTCGTTAATCCTCAAAACATTAATTATTTAAAAGCCAATTTTCCATTCGGAGCGCTTCAGGCTTCAGGAATCAGCGTCGGTCTTCCCTGGAGGGAGGAAGGAAACAGCGAAGTCGGCCACCTTAATCTGGGAGCCGGACGGATTGTTTACCAATATTATCCCCGAATCAGCTTAAGCATTCGCGATAAAAGTTTTTTTGAAAACCCGGTTTTGAAAGGCGCTTTTGAACATGCCCAAAAAAATAATTCCGCCATCAATCTCATCGGTCTTTTAAGTGAAGGAAATGTTCATTCCTCTTTTGAACATTTATTAGCCCTAATAGAATTTGCCAGAAAAGAAAAGGCTCAAAAATTAAATCTCCATCTTTTTACCGACGGTCGAGACAGTTCGCCTTATTCCGCTTTAGAATTATTAAATCGCCTTCCAAAAGAAGATTTTGTTCGTCTTTCCAGTTTAAGCGGTCGTTTTTACGCAATGGACAGAGAAAAACACTGGGAAAGAACCCAAAAAACTTATTCTGTTTTAACGGGCGAAGGGAACGCCGTCGACGATGTTGAATCCCATATTAAAAAAACTTACGCCCGCAAATTCAATGACGAATACGTTGAGCCGGCAATAATCGACAAAAACGGCGGCATTAAGAACAACGACGCTTTGATATTTTTTAATTTCCGCGAAGACCGAATGAAACAAATTGTTTCCGCTTTTATCGACAAAGATTTTAAAAATTTTCCGGTGAAAAATTTTAATAATCTTTATGTCGCGACAATGACTCAATACGACAAAAACTTTAACGTCCCCGTCGCTTTTCCGCCGGAAAAATTCGAAACTTGCTTAGGAAAAGTTCTGGCCGACAACAATAAAATCCAATTGCGCGTCGCCGAAACTCAAAAATATCCTCACGTTACTTATTTTTTTAATAGTTTAAAAGAAGAACCCTTCCCTAACGAATACCGCATTCTTATTCCATCCAAAAACGTTTTTCGTCAAGAAGAAAATCCGGAAATGATGGCGAATGAAATCACTACCCGCTTAGTCGAATCAATCGAAGAAAACGCTTTTGATTTTATTCTGGCGAATTACGCCAATCCCGATATGATTGCTCATACCGGCAATTACGAAGCCTGCCTTAAGGCGGTAAAAATAATCGACGAACAAATCGGCAAAGTCGTTAAAGCGGTTTTAGAATCCGGCGCGGTTTTGATTATTACCTCGGATCACGGCAATATGGAAAAAGTTTTTGACCCGTTAACCGGCGAACCGGAAACCAAACACAATCCCAGTCCGGTGCCGATTTATTTGGTTGCCAAAGAATTACAACATCAAAAAACCGAAGCCGAAATCCGGCTATTGGAAAAAGAAAACATCGGCGTTTTAGCCGATGTCAGCCCGACGATTTTGGAATTAATGCATATTTCCAAGCCCAAAGAAATGACCGGGCAAAGCCTCATAAAATTTTTGCTATAGCAAAAATGGAAAATTCTAAATCACAAATTCCAAATTACAAATAAATTCCAATTACCAAAATTCCAATAATTAAAATCGTTTATAATTTTGAATTTGGAATTTTAATATTATTTGGAATTTGGTGCTTGGAATTTGGAATTTATTTCTAATACTCTATTGTATTTCGCCATTCTCTCCGGTGCTGCCGGTGCGCCGGCTTTAATGCCCCAAGCGCCGACGCTAACCGCCAAATCGGCGATAAAATCGTCCATCGTCTCACCGCTCCTGTGCGAAACAACCGCCTGCCAATTATTTTCGTAAGCCAATTTTATAACTTTCAAAGTTTCGGTTAAGGTGCCGATTTGGTTTGGCTTTATTAAAATCGCGTTGCCGGATTTTTTTTCTATAGCGGTTCTTAATCTTTCCGGATTAGTAGTCGTCAAATCATCGGTAATAATCATTACGCCCTTCGGTACTATCACATGTGATAGTATCGTAAAATCTTCAAACGATTCTTCATAAAACGGGTCTTCTATGGATAAAATATTGTACGATTCAATTAGCTTTAAATAAAAATCCCTCAATTTTTCTGCTGAATATTCTCCCCCGTCAACCTGATACTTGTCACTTGATACTTGATACATTTGCGTCGCCGCAACGTCAAGTCCGATTCGCAACGGATAATTATGTTTCGCAATCAATTCCGCCAAAATCTCAATCGCTTCTTCATTATTTTGAAAAGGAGCGCAAAAACCGGCTTCGTCGCCTAACAAAACATTTTCCTTACCGAATTTGTTTTCCAAAAATTCCTTAAGTTTTTTATAAAATTCCTGCCCCAAGCCGAGAGCCATGCCAAAATCTTTTACTTCGGGAACAATTTGAAATTCTTGAAAATCAAGCTTGTTTTTGCGTCCTTCGGCAAGCTTAGAATTAACATGCGCGCCGCCATTAATGACGTTGAAAATTGGCTTAAGCCAATTTTCCGACTTACGACCTACAACCGACGACTGACGACTTATATAATCAAATAATTCCAGCTTTTCGCTTTTCGCTTTCAAACGCGCGAACGCCAAAGATAAAGACAAAATCAAATTCCCGCCGAGATTGTTTTTTAGAGCCTGCCCTGAGGACATTCGGCTGGGCTCAGTCGAAGCCCTTGCCGAATGGGTTCCGTCAAGTTGATCGGAA
>JAJZBA010000020.1 GCA_021799155.1 bacterium
CCGATCTTATTAAGTAAGGATTTCGTGTTTCGTGCTTCGAATTTCGTGCTTCCAATGCGGAGCATTGAGTGGGGTGCCGCTCGAGCCTGAGAGCAATCGATGGCCCAGATAAATTATCGCCAGGACCCTCTGAACAAATTACACGATTATTGGCCAGAAAGATTTTTCTTTCTGGCTAGGCGCGAGAAGGAAATTGTATCTTATGCGATACATTGACGACGAGCAACAACGCCAGAAAGAAAAATATTCTGGCTCCGCAGGAGAAACTCAAAATTAAGCGAATTCTGCGTTGCTCCTCCTCAATGTGCCTAAAGGCATAATTTCGTCGTCGCGCCTTGAATTCATCTTAATTTTGAGTTTCCAATATATCGTGTAATTTGTTCAGAGGGTCCCTACACAGAATCCGGCTTATGACTTGCCGGTTTTTTATTTCTTTTATTTACTTTCTTTTGTTTACTAAAGTAATCGACGATCGTTAATTACTTTAGTAAATTAGCAAATTTATTGATTATTTTAAAACAAGCCAGCTTGGCTATTTAATTCGCGGTTAACCAATGAATCCGCTTTTTTATTTTCTTCTCTGGGAATTTGGACAAATTTTACTCCGCTGAAATCCTGTTTTAAATTCCAAATCTCTATAAAAAACGGCACCAAATTTTCCTCTTTGATTTTATATTTTCCGTTAAGCTGATTTACTAAAAGTTCGCTATCCGACCTGATTTCGATTTCGGTTTTTTCACATTTTTCTTTGCCGATAAGCTGTTTGATTTTTTTCAAAGCGAAAATCATTGCCTGGTATTCGGCTTCGTTATTGGTCGCTTCTCCAAGATATTTGGAATATTCTTTATTTAGAAACGGAATGTAAACACCGACAGCCGCCGGTCCAGGATTTCCTCTCGAACCGCCGTCGGTATAAATAATTATTTTATTCATATCTCTAATAACTTCAAAAACACCTTATAAGTCGTTCGGGCATCATCAAGTGCCGAATGCGGTTTCTCCTGTATAATGCCGAAATAATTAGCCATTTCCGATAATGATAAATTATTAAATTCAGGAAGATGGCGCAGTTTTTGCCAGCCGAGCGAAAAAGTATCCAAACTTTTATAATAAAAAGTCGGTTTTAAATCGAATTCCGCCAAAGCCTTATGAATATAAAACCAATCAAAAACCAAGTTGTGGCCAACTAAAATTACGTCTGCGGTTTTTTCCAAAAAAATTTTCAGCGCCGTTTCCAAATCAAGCGCCCCTTTCCAATCCTCTTTATTATAATGATTGATTTTTAAAGCTTCCGGGTTGGCCAATTCAATATGACGCGGTTTGATTTTCGCTTCCCATTCTTCCAAAACCGAAAAATTATAACCGCTGACTCTGACAACAGCCAATTCGATTAATTCGTGACGCGGTTCAACGCCAGTAGTTTCGGTGTCGATAAAAGCCAAATCCAAATCTTTTATTGAAATTTTTTTAATTTGATTATTCATTTTTACGATGAATCTAATCGCAATCTTTTTGTAAAAGATTGCTCATCTCAGCGAAACGATTACCTTTTGTTTTTACAATTAGTGATATTGTTTAACGCTTCTATGCCGGGCAGTTTTTTGCCGGCCAAATATTCCAACATCGCGCCTCCTCCCGTTGAAATAAATATATTTCCTGATACCTGACACTTGATACCTGACACTATTGAGGTTGTCTCGCCGCCGCCAATTATTGAAAACGCTTTTTTATTATTGATTATCGCCTTTGCTATTGCTTCCGAACCCTTTCTAAATTTTTTATCTTCAATGTATCCCATTGGCCCGTTCCAAATGATTGTTCTGGCATTCTTAATAATTTTTGAATATTTTTCAATAGTTTCCGGCCCAATATCCAGGATTTGTTTTTTATAAACCGCCGTATCGACCGGCAAAATAATACTTTTAAATTTTAAAAATTTTCTGGCTACTGGCATCGCTTTTTTTTCAAAAAGCGAATCACCAACCGGCAATCCTTGAGCCGCTAAAAAAGTATTCGCCATTCCGCCGCCAATTAAAAAATAATCTGCGATTTTAAAAAAGTTTTTAATTACTCCGATTTTATCGGAAATTTTAGCGCCGCCTAAAATTATAACCAATGGTTTTTTAGGATTTTTCACGCCTCGATAAACTCGGCGTGAATCCTGAGTTTTATCGAATGGATTCATTACCGAAGAAAAATTCTTAATTTCTTTTTCTAAAAGCAAACCGGCATAAGAAGACAAAAATTCAGTAATAGCAACCACCGAAGCGTTCTTCCGATGACTAACCGAAAAAGCATCATTAACGTAAAAATCTCCAAATGACGCTAATTGCTTGGCAAAATTTTTATCATTTTTTTCTTCGCCGTCAAAAAACCTCAAGTTTTCTAAAAGAAAAATACTATCACGCGTGATAGTTTTGGAAATTTGAGCCGCGTCGAATTTTTTTTCTTTTTTAAAATCTATAAAATGAACCGGTTTTTTTAATAAAGAAGATAAAATTTCAGCAAAAGGCTTTAGTGTTAATTTTTGACGCTCGATATTTGAAATTTGACACTTTTTATCCGGTCTTCCCCGATGACTTAAAATCACTACTTTGGCGCCATTATCAATTAAAAATTTTATTGTCGGCAAAACTGCCCGAATGCGCAGATTATTTTTATCCAATTCACTGTCTTTTATATTAAAATCAACGCGCAAAAGACAAGTTTTATTTTGTAAGTCTTTCCTGTTTAAAGAAGATAAAAATTTCATTGTTTTTTGAGCGGGCGACGAGAATCGAACTCGCGTTTTTTGCTTGGGAAGCAAATGTATTACCACTATACTACGCCCGCATTAATTATTTTACCCAGTAGTAGATCCGCGATAGTAATTTATCGCGGGCTCACTGCTGGGTTTATTATAACCTCTTCGCCATTCCATTTAAAACCCGCAAGGAAAACCATCACTTTCGCCTCTTTTTTGATTTTTTTCAATTCTTCGTCAAAATTTTTATTTTCTAAAAGCAATCTTGAAGCAAAAATTTCGCTTTTTGCCTGCGGTTTTAAAAATCTTTCCTTAAATTCTTCCAAAGACAAGCCGTAAAGCATTTCCACTTCTTTTTTTATATCCCTTCCTTTAATCGCTTCGTCTATTTTTCCGGCAACCATTTTTTCAATTTCATCGTTATTTAAGCGCTTTTTTAATTCCTCTTCGATTAAAACATTCTCAATTAATTTATCCAAAACGGCGCGTTTGAGTTCTTTTTGAATTTCCATTGAGTCGAGAACAACCGCCTGATTTCTGTCGTAAGTTTCGAGCGCTTTTTGATAATAAACACGAGCCGAAGAATAATCGGTTTCAAAATTTTTTACCGCAATCGGCCGCCAATTAACAAAAGCAACGGGGTAAGATTGGGTTACTACTAAATAAAAAATGCCGCTTATTAAAATTATCGCGCCGTAAATCAATGTAAATTTTTTAATTTTTAATTTTAAATTATTATTTTGCATCTTGATTTTTGATTTTTGAATTTTATTTATGGCACAATAATCATCATCTTTTCGCCGGGTTTTTTGTAATTGAATCTCTGCCGCAATTCTTTTTCTAAATTTTCCGGCCGGGAAAAATATTCTATTTCTTTCTGAAGTTCGCTATTTTCTTTCAATAAAACGCCGAGACGACCGTTCAAATCATCAATTTTGTTTTTAAGCTGATTGCGTTCTTTTAAAATTAAAAAAACTTGAACCAAAACAGCCGTTAGAATCACGGCTAAGATTATGATTGAAACAAGTTTGCCGCGCTTCATTTTAATAATTCCTTAAAAACTTTTACCGGTATTCTAACATCGCTAGCCATTTGAAGCAATTTCTTCTTTCCTTTTTTCTGTTTCTTCCATAATTTCATTTTTCTGGTCCGGTCGCCGCCGTAGAGATAGCCGGTAACATCTTTTTTCAGCGCCGGAATGTTTTCCCTGGCGATAATTCTGCCTTCCGCGCTCGCCTGCAAAGCCTGACTAAACTGCTGGCGCGGCAAAATATCTTTCAATTTCTCAAGCATCTGGCGCGGCTTTGTTTCCAATTCATCTTTATAAACAAATCTCGTCAACCCCGGCACCGGAAAACCGTTAATCAAAATTTCCGTTTTTTTTACATCGGCTTTTTGATAACCGCTTATCTCATAACTGAAAGACGCCATTCCTTCGGAAATCGATTTTAATTTATCGTCAAAATCGGCAATTAAACTGCTAAGCGGCATTTTCGCCTTAATCAAAATCCGGTCTTCAAAATTTTCGGTTGTCATTTCTTCCATTCTGAAAATTTCTTTCAAGCGCAAAACACTGCTTAAATGTCTTGTTGGAACAAGAATTTCAATTTTAATCGTCGGTTCAAAAATTTCCAGATAATCGGTCGGCAAATCGTCCGGATTTTCAATGATTTCTTCTCCGTCTTTTAAACGGATTTTATAGGCAACCGAGGGGAAAGTGGAAACTGTTTTTATGTTAAATTCTTTTTCCAAACGTTCGACGGCAATTTCAAAATGAAGTTTTCCTAAAAAACCGCACTTAAATCCCCTACCCAGAACTTCGTTGTTATCCGGAGAAAAAGTTAAACTGGAATCATTAAGCTTCAATTTCTGTAAAGCCATTTTTAAATCGTCATATTGCGAATCTTCGTCCGGATAAAGGGAAACGAAAACCACCGGTTTCGGTTCTTTGTAGCCGGCTAAGGCCTCTTCGCCGACAGTGTCGCCGATTTTTAATTTATCCGGGTCCTTGATGCCGGTGGCGATATAACCGATTTCACCGGCCGACAATTTTTCAACCGCTTTCAATCTCGGAGAAAAACAGCCGACTTCTTTGATTTTGAATTTCTCGTTAACGGCGATTAATTTTGTTTCATCGCCCGCTTTATATTCGCCGCCGAAAACCCTTACGAAAGCGACAACGCCTTTATGTTCATCGTATAAAGAATCGAAAATGAGGGCTTTGGCCGACGGTTTTATTACTGCCGACTTTACGGGCGACGGAATGTATTTTATCACCGCCTCCAAAAGCTCTTTTACGCCCTCGCCAGTTTTGCCGGAAATTCTAAAAATTTCAGCCGGCTTAATATTTAAAAGATTAGCCAATTTATTGACGGAATTTTCTATTTGTTCCGACAAAGCAACATCGATTTTATTAACTGCGCCGATGATTTTTAAACCAACCTTTCTCGCGTTTTCCAAATTTGCCAAAGTCTGCGCCTGGATTCCCTGAGTGGCGTCAACCAATAAAATCGCTCCTTCTACGGCAGCTAAAGCTCGAGAAACTTCGTAAGAAAAATCGGAGTGGCCAGGGGTATCTATCAAATTTAGGGTATAGGGTATAGCATTTAGGGTATAGACCATTCTCACCGGTGCCATTTTTATAGTAATCCCCCTCTCTCTTTCCAATTCCAACTGGTCGAGATATTGCGGTTTCATTTGGCGCGAATCAATTGTTTCGGTCAATTCCAGAAACCGGTCGGCTAAAGTCGATTTTCCGTGGTCAATATGGGCGATAATGACAAAATTTCTAATATTTTCTAAATTCATTCTTGAATCTTAACCAAAATTTTGCTGTTTTTCCAGTATTCCCTAATACAATAATACAATTTAAATCTTAAAGTTACTAAAAGACATGACGATCGTCAGATATTTTAGTAATTTAATCTTTCTTTTTTTGCGTCTTCTAATATTTATTATTTTCTATTTTTTGTTTATTATTTAATTATTATGCTTCCCGAACCTATCAAAAAATTTATCGTCATCTTTTCCGACTTGCCCGGTATCGGTATTCGCCAAGCGACGCGATTGGCTTTTAAGATGGTAAATGGCGGCAAAAATTCCATCGAAGAAACCGCCAAAGCGGTTTACGACTTAAAACATTTAAAAATTTGTTCCCGCTGTTTTTTTGTCCATCAAAACAAAGACGGGCTTTGCGACATCTGCCGCGATTCGAGCCGAAATAAAAGCATCGTTGCAGTTGTTGAAAAAGAAACCGACTTAATTTCATTGGAAAGAACTAAAAGATTTAAGGGGGTTTATTTAATTTTAGGCGAGTTGACTAAAACCGGCGCCCTGGAAAGCGTCCAAAAACTTCGATTAAACCATCTTAAAAGTCTAATCAAAAAGGAATCGGGGCAAGCTGAAGAAATTATTATCGCTTTTAATCCGACGAGTTACGGCGATTTGAATTTTTCAATGCTCGCCAAAGAACTTTCTCCTTACGCCAAAAAAATAAGCCGCCTCGGCCGCGGCATCCCGACCGGCGGAGAAATAGAATTTGCAGACGAAGAAACATTAGCTTCGGCGCTGGAAAGAAGAAGTTAAATTTTTTCTATCCCTATTTCCGTATAATGCTGCCTGTGGCCCTTCTTTTTTCTGTAACGAGTTTTTGAGTGATATCTAAAAACGATTTTCTTTTTATCCCTCCCCTGTTTCAAAACCTTTCCTTCCACCTTCGCGCCTTCCACGTAAGGAGCGCCTATCTTTACATCATCTCCGTCGGCCACTAATAGAACTTTGTCAAAAACAAAATTTTCGCCGGCTTTGGCATTCAATTTCTCAATTTTTATTTTTTGATTTGGAGATATCTTATATTGCTTACCTCCAGTTTGCACAATTGCGAATATCATATTTGTAGATTCTTATTAATTTGTAATTTCGCATCGGTTTAATTTACTGAAATAATAACCGCTATCGCGATTAAAATCAAGACGCTAACCAACAAACCGGTAAAACTTAAAATATACGAAAGAAACCTTTCGCGAAAGTATAAAAAGTCAGCTAAAAAAAGATTTATTAAAATTATCGTCAAACCGGAAATTAAAATCCCGAAAATCTGCAGTCGCCCGGCCAAAAAATCAACGCCTTTATCGGCTTCAAAATGAATAATCAAAGGCGTTGCCGTCTGTCCGAGTTTTAAATAAAAAATCGCGGCGGCAAGCAATAAAATCAACAAACTCAAACCCTCGACTACACGAAGATATTTGTCTTTAATAATGTTTAACGCCACGATGTCTAACAATATTAATCTTTATTTTTTTAGGAATAGTTATGGTGGTCATATAACTTCATTATATTCTTTTTGAACCCGACGTCAAATTAAAATAGCTAATAATATTCCTATTTATTTTCTTTTAAAGTTTTAATCTCCGATTTTAATTCTTCAATCTGTTTCTGCTGTTCTTTAACAGCCCCCAATAAAATCGCGCTGAATTTTGAATAATCAACAGATTTATAGCCTTTATCGTCTTCGAAGACTAATTCGGGGAAGACTTTTTCAACTTCTTGAGCAATAAAACCGATTTGACGCTTTTTGTCAGCGCCGTCTTTCCAATTAAATCCTACGACATTGATGTTGTTTAATTTAGGAAGAATATCTGTTAACGGCGTTATGTTAGTTTTTAATCTGATGTCGGAAAAAACATTCCAGGCATTGGCAATAGCTGAAGTGCCGTCGCCGGAGGTGCCAACTTGTAATTTGTATCCTGGTGCCGTTGTCCCGATGCCGACGTTGCCGGTTCTTTTGATTGTAAGCCATTCATATGTATTCCCTCCAGATAAAACTTTGAAACCCATCTCGCTATTACCGCTTGCCACTGAAACCAACCTCGATTCTATATAACCAGTGGGATAAGGGTCTGATAAGCCTTCTGCGGCAAACATAATCCCTGTACCAATTCCATCGGCCGCTGTTCCTGTTGTGCCATGAACAAGCTTTAATACATTAGTGACTGCGTTAGTTGTGACATCATCAGCGCGTATTTCTGTTTTCGTCGCCGGTGCCGTTGTCCCGATGCCGACGTTGCCGGTCCCATCGATCGTTAAATCACTTCCTAGCGTCGTTCGACCGATGCCGAACTTATCGTTCTTGATACCAATATAATAGTTTTGGGGCGTGAATCCGGCATTGAATTGCATTACCGCGTCATCGTCGTTACTCGAAACCAACAGACCCAAATCCTGAAATCCTATTGGATTATCGCTTGCGCCCACATAGCGAATATGCAAAGGAGTGCTCGGCGTCGTCGTCCCGATGCCGACGTTGCCACTCATAACTACATTACCATTACTTGCTACTGTAAGCCAATGAGTAACACCGTCTGTTCCTCGCACTGAAAATGGTTCATCGGCAAGCCCGGTTGATGGAGTAATTCTAAAACCTGCTCCAGTGAAACCAGCCAAATGAAATTTAGTCTGCGGCGTCGTCGTCCCAATTCCGACGTTACCATTGTAATAATACAAAGCGCCGCCGCCGGAAGGAGGATTGGCAGTAGGGTTAGTCCAGGCGAAAATAATGTTGACAATAGTGATGGTTAAGAGACCGCAGATAATGGAGATTAAAATCAATCTCAGGCGTTCGTTTTTACTCTCTCTCTCTCTCTCTCTCTCTCTCGCTCTCTC
>JAJZBA010000021.1 GCA_021799155.1 bacterium
ACAAAAGGAAACATCGAAGAAACCGGGCCGGAATTCAAAGGAGTATGAACTAAAATTTTATCAACATTCAACGGCAAAGTGGAAATAAAAGCTTCTAACTGCTGGAAAACGGCCGGCTTGACGTAAACCAGCTGAGATTCAAAAAGAGAATTAAGCCGTTCTTCGATTTTATTTAATTCCTCTAAAGAATCTGCGTAAATGGCAATATACACTCCAACATTGAATAATTTCTCCTGCGCTTGCTGAAGTTGATCTCTTAACATTTCAATGTCCTGAAAAGCCGTTTCCAAAATCGGGTCTCTCACCAATCCTTTTTCCTGTCTTTCTAAAAGTTGGGCTTCGATTTGAGCGGTTTTTTTGCGCAAATTTCTTAAAGCCATCGCCGTATCAACCGGATGAACGAAAATCGAAATATCGAGAAGATTCGGCAAATTAATGATTGAATCAAACCAGCCGCTCGATAGATAGCGAGGGTAAGTAAAAATAAAAAGCGTTCTGACGAATTTGTCGCCGAGTTTCAAATAATTCGGATTGACTTCTAATCCCGCCGGCGCGATGACATTTTTGATGTCTTTCTCGGAAGGCGTATAAGCTTTGGGAATTTTAATCTTGTCCATGGGCAATTTTTAATTCTTTTCTTTCAACGGTTTTAGGATTGTAAAGATTATAAAACAATTCAATCAGTTCTTCGTCGTTTAAAGATACCACTCGCAGACCAATTTGATTCAAGCCATTAATTACTTCTTCTGTCCTTTGATTAATCTGAGCCGTTTTTTGTTCCAGCGTCTGTTCCAAAGAAACGGTTTTTTTCTTGGCGCCGACGCCGAAAAAACCGAGTAATTTTTTGCCGCCGCCGGGAATGACAATCGGGTCGTACGGTACAACAACAAAGAAAGTTTTCGCCATCACGGCGTTTGTCTCCACAAACGATTTAACAAATTCCAGGTATTCCGAAATTTGATTTTTCAACAATTCATTGGTTTCCGAATCCTGCCGTTCTCTTAATTTTTCGAGATAACCGTCGATGTTCATTTTTCGAGAATGAATAACTATCTGGACGGAAAAATCCAGAGCATTCAAAAAATTCTGGTAAGCATAAGCGATAACGTTCTGCTCTTCTTCCGATTTTAATTCAAAATTGATTCCGGAAACCATCAGCACCTTCCTTAAACCGCCGTTTTTCAAAATCAAAACGTCATCTTTTATTTCTTCTATATCGACGAATTGTTGTGTTGGTTGAGCCTCCTTAGACATATCTAAATAATAAATTAAAAATAAAAAATAATAAACAAAAGCGATAAATGCTTAAACTATCTTTTTCCTTTCATAGTCATAATACTCGTGGCAAAAATCTTAGCCAATTCTTTAGTTTTTTCTAAAAGCCACTGGCATTCATTGTGTAAATTTTTTGGCACTAAACCGCTATCACGCAAAACCGCTAACCAAAAAATTGTTTCGTTGGCCGATTTCAGCGAATGATTAAAAAAATTTTGATAATCTTTCTTGGAACTGGCGGCGTAAGCTTCAAAATAATTCGCCCCAATACTAGTTCCGCTACGCATTAATTGAGCAATAATTTCCCTGATAACCGGATCCTTTGGTAAAGCGCTTAAAAATCTAACCAAACGAAGAATGTATTTATAAATTCTTAACTTGAATTCCTGTTTTTGTTTATTTTTGTCAATCATTTAAGTATTTTAAAGTTTGTGTTTATTATTTATTATTTATTATTTTTAATTTAGCGATAGTCCACTCTTCTCGCAACTTCTCTTTCTCCCGTTAATTTCCTGAAAACCTGAAATCTTTCTTTTGGTTGTTTGCCCCAAAAAGGCGTTCTTAAATTTTTCTCTCTTTTTGAAATCGGATTTTTCGTGGTCATCAAATCCTGCCAAAGTTTTTTAATCGATGGCATTTCCGAAAAATAATCTTTAAGATTTTTCCGTCGTTCCTCTATTGAAATCATTCTCGATTCCGGTATTCTCTGCCATAAATAAAGACGCGGCTTCCATAAAAAACCGAAAGCCGACCAAATGATTCTCGGCAGAGGCTGGCCGTTATATTTGATAAAAGCCAAAGAAACGGCGATTGCTCCCAAAACCGCCGTAATAAGAAACCAAAGCCAAGTCGCCAAAATAAAATACAAAACAAAACTGAAAGCGCCGGCGCCGGCCAAATAAAAAAACTGCCTTAAACTTAAAGGCCCGACGATTTTATTTTCAACTTCGATGAATTGAGGAACTTGAAATTGCGCCATATTATAGCTTGCCCAAATCAATCATTTCCTCTCCTTTCTGTTCTTTATTTACTTCCATTTCCGCTTGTTTTACGGCTTCAATCGATTCTTGAGATTTTTTTGTTTCTTGCTCCGGCGTTTCGGTATAATTAACGACTTTAACTTTTGTTTCAACTGGTTTTATTTCTTCTATTTTCGGCGGCTTGGTTTCGATTCCTTCCACTTCCGCCCTTACCGGTCTTTCTTCTTTCTTCTCTTTTCCTTTTTTTAGAAAATCGAAAAGCCCGCCTAAAGACTTTAAAGATTTTTTAGTATCCGAAAGCGGCTTAAGTTCCGTTTCTTTGTGGAGGATAAGCGGCCTGTCCTCTATGGCCTTGGAAAGTTCAATTTCCTTAGGAAGTTGAACTTCCTCATATTGAATTTCCTCCGGTTTTTCTTCCGGCGTAATAATTTTTGGTCCTTCGGCGCGGCTCAGGACAGGCTGTTCCACTTCTTTTTCTTCTACAATTTTAATGGGCGCCTCAGGCTTTCTAATTTCTGTTACTGTCGGTTTCTCGCTTTCTATAATCTCTGGTCCGCGTTCTTCCGTTTCTACCTCCGCCGAAGGCGGCGCGCCCTCCTCTGCCAAGGCTACGGCGGGTGAATAAACTTTCTCCAAATCGCTTCTAATCGGCGTAAAAATTTTCCGGTCGATTTCGGAGGCAATCACGTTAGCGATTTCCGGAACAATATTGATATCCTTTCTGATTTCCTGCGCCAAATCTTCTGGATGAAGAAAACCCAAAATCACATCGCCGACCAAAGTGGCGACTTTTTCAATTTTGTCGTCGCTCAAATGTTGACCTTCACAAATCCGCCACAAAGTTTCGGCATTGTATTCGGAAAAAAGCGCCTCTCTTAAATTCATCGGTAGAGTATCCCACCTGCTTAAAGCTTGTTGTTTGGAAATTTTGATCATAATTGACAAAATTTATTTTTTGTTTTACTTTTAAATTAGTTCTCTACTTTAAATTTATATTAACAGAAAGGAGGTGAATATAAAAATGATAATCCATTGTCCAGAATGTAAAAAAGATGTAAGCAGTTTAGCAATTAAGTGTCCTCATTGTGGATATCCTTACCCTTATCAAAAATCCCCAGAAGTAAAAGAAATATTTCAAAAGAAAAGGAAAGAATTTCAAAGACGAAAGAAGAAATGCCCTAGATGCGACTACGCTGATAATTTTCCGCATATTTATACTGATCATCCAGAAGATCATTATGCACTGGAAGGAAGACTTTATTTCACTGTTTTCTACGAATGTCAGAAGTGTAAACATGTTTATTCGGAAGAAGTTTTTCTCGACTAACTATTGCCTTGCTTGCTGGCAGGATTCGTTCCTGCCTTTTTATTTTTTTTCTTCGATAATTCCATTTCTTATTCAATTTCTTCAATCATTTTCTCTTCCCAGCCAAGCAATCGTTTCGCTAAAGTTTTTTCTCGAGCTACTGATATGTCGCTTGCTTTTTGAGGATTGATTTTCTGAATTTCAGAAATTGCTTCTTTGATGGCTGAATGCGCTCTCTCAAAATTATCCATATTAACATTAACCAATATTTTTCTTGTATTCCCAGGGTTAGTTTCTAATATACTCTTAGTAATATTTTCCGCCAAAAATTTAGCCGATTTTTCATCTAAGCCAAATACGGGTTTTTCTCCGTAAATTGCATTATAAGGAATTTTATTTAAATCTTTATCGGACATTTTCTTGAAGAATTTTTCAGCTTCTCTCCTAAAGGCGGCGGCGTCTTGTTTATCAAGCGCTTCTTTCATAGCAACATTCATACCTAAAGAATTTTCTATACTGCCATAAGCCTTGCTTTGACCAAATCTCGCAAATTCATCTTTATATTTTTTATCAAGATATTTAGTAACATCCGGCACTTTGCTTAATAAATCTTTCTCCTGAAGATGTTGAAGAATGCCTTGTCTGTTAGGAGCATCGGCATAACCAAGCATTGCGATATTTTCATTAAGACCTCTTTTACCCGCCGCTTCTTTTGCTTTTTTCACTAAGTTTTCGCCGCCGGCTACCGACAATCTTGCCACCCCTCTTGCTGCTAAACCGGGAACTGCTCCCAAAAACGGAATTTTAGTAAGTTTTGACTTAGCCGACCATTCCGATACTTTATCGGCCAAAGATTTTTCTTTACCAGATTCTCCTCTGGGTTTTCGCAACCAGCCGGTACCAAACTGCAATCCTTTCTTCCCCACATAACCACCAAAAGCTTTCCCCGCCCCCTGCGCCGCGCCGTAGAAAGTCTTCGCGCCGGTGATACCTAAAGAATTTGCGGCAAACAGCCCTCCTATGAGTAAGCCAAGAATGGCGACGAGGTTCCCAATATACGCCACATCCAGCTCAAATCCTTGCTCTTCCACTCCAATAGACTTAGCATCTGTGGCAATTTTTAGAATTTCCGCCGGCAAGGTATTCATTGTAGTTATTACCAAGTATAAGAAAAACAACATAATTGGAGCGAAAAACACCCAGCGCAAAAAACTTTGCCACCATTTTTGCCAATGGCTTTGAGTTCCTGGAAAAATCCACAATAACCAAACAATTGGCGAAAGAATTAAAAGAACAGTCAGATAGACGTAACGAATTAAAAGCATTATTGCTATAGAAAAAAGCGTGATTGCCGCAATTATTGTGAAAAAAGCAATAAAAAGAAGAGTAGTAATTCCTCTTAAGGCTCCGCCTAATGGATCGTTAGAGACTTCATTGGCAGCGTGGCTAATAATTGGATAATGAAAAACAACAACTAAAGCGATAGTTGTCAAAATAATTTTAAATTGATTCCTAAATTTAAACTTCATGTCGCTAAATTTATTATTTTTCCGCGTCAGGAAGCGTGGGAGATTCAGGAGACGAGGACTGTTCTCCTTTTTTTTCGAAATATTTTCCTTCTTCAAGGTTTTTTCGCAACTCTTCTGCGTCTTTGCCTGAAATAAGCGCCTGCACCCTTAAGATTTCTGCTAATTTAACAGAAAATTGATGAAAACCCTTTACTGATCCTTCGGGTGTAATGTTTTTTTGAAAATAATAAGCAAGACCGTTGCCGATATTAATAAATGCTCCAGAAATCACCAAACTAAAATTTACCAGCAGGGCCGCCACAATTAATTTCCACAGCGTCTGTTTCATTGCATAGCTTTGAATTCTAAAAATTGTGGCAAAAGCGATTATAATAATCGCTAAAACAAAACCTAAATTAGTAAAATTAAGGACGATCTCCCAGCCGGTTTTAACAACCGAGCTGGTTAAAATGTATTCGTTAATTTTAAGAGCAAAATCAATAAAATAGCCGCCCAAGAAAAACACCGCTGCCGCCACATAGCTAAGAAGATAAGCAATACCAAAAAAAAGATAATAAACTCCGGAAGTAAGCATCCCGCTGAATACCTTCCCTGCTATTACAGATCCTGCAAGACCGAATATTCCTCCTACTACTGCGCCAACACCTGTTCCAAGGCCGGGAATTATACTGCCAGCAGCGGCTCCAGCAGCCACGCCGGTCAATGTTGACCCTGCCACTGTCCCTGCGGATCGAGCACTAACCAATGTAATTTGTGTCGCGAACAAACCCAGTATCAACAAAACAGTAAATATATTTTTTTTATTCTGCCAATTTTTCATAAATTAAATTTTACGGCTGCGCCGGCTGTTCCGGCGGAACGCAGGCGTTTAATATTTTTTTCGCCGCTTCCAATTCGGTTTGAATATTTTGCGCTTCCTGGTCAGCCGACTGCCTTCCTGAACCATCAATAATCTGCCGCTGAAAATCGGAAGTGTTATATTTATCTATATAAGCAGTATACGCTCGATCAACTTCCGCTCTTTTTCCGGCGGTATCGGCTTTTACCGCGTCTGTCGGCGCTTTATCTATTTTTCCTATCAATGTGTCCGCTTCCTGGATTTTTGCTTCTAAATCGGCGATTTCTGCTTGAAGACGATTAATAGTATCCTGAGTTGAAGAAGCGGTTGAAGAAATCGAAACCGTTCCCGTCAAAGGAACTTCCGCCGTCTTCGGACAATTTTTGTTTTCGATTTCCGTTAAAACCGGCAAAAGTTCATTTGCGACCGCGAGAGATTTTTTCTTAGCGTCGCGCCGATATTGCCACTCTCCCCTGAATTTCAAAACTTCCAATTTCATCTTTTCGTTGGTTTGTCGGAATTCCTGGCTAGCCGTATTGTAATGTTCTTCCGGATAATAACTGCTCGCCCCGGAACCGTAATCCTTGCTTGTGATGCTTTTCATTTCTCTTATCCCTTCTTTAGCTACCCGATTAATAATCGCGTTGACCAAAGCCGCCACCCAAGACTGGATATTAGCCGCCCATTTGGAATCCGAAGTAACCGCTTCGCCAACGGCTTTGCCGACAAGACTGCCGGGGTTAGCATCGACTAAATTACTAGAGTCACAATATTCGCCGTTTTTATCATTAACATAACCAGTTGATGCAACAATCCTATCATATTCCTCTGCAAAACACTCCCCGCCGTCATCATCTGTATAACCGTAGCCATAACATATTTCTTTAGCATTTCTTAAAATTTCGTCGCTATTTATATTGCTGCCGGCTTTACAAATCTTATCCCCTGTAAAACCAGCTCCGGCTATGCCTTCGCTTTTTGCCGCTTCTTGTTTTTTCTCTATCCGCCGCATTGCTTCGTCGGCGGTAGTTAGCGCAACACCAAAAAAATTGTTATTCGGCTTCCAAAGCTCATTATACGCCCGCCAACCGCCAACCGAAAAATCAACATAGAAATTTTCAATATTAGAAACCACTTGGTCCAAAGTACAGTCAATTCTTTGTCTAAAGTTTAATTCCGGAAGCAATGATATTCTAACTTGCGCGCCAAATGGACTGCAAAGTCTCGCCAAACCCGCTTCTTTAATTACCGAATCAAAAGCGATATCTCCGGCATCCTTTAAAAATCCTTCCCAATTGCCGACGAATTTCGGCTCGCCGCCGCCCTGAATCCATTTTACGGTTTCGTTGACGATATGATCTAAAATTCTTTTGGCAATGACATCGCGGAGAGTTTTTACTAAGTCTTCTTTTAGCCAGCGAGCGGCTCTTTCAACAAAACTGCCTGCGTCAGCAGCGGCTTGAGCAACTTGGGTCCATTCTGTCGCACAATTAGAACAATAAACTGCCTCAGTTTTTTGCGGCTTTAAAAAACCGGCTGTTGAATTAAAGACGATTAAAAAAACTATGGAGAAAATAATTATTTTTCTTAAATAAAACTTGTTCATAGTTTATCGTTTAAGAATCAAAATTAAGTGATTTATTCAAATATTCCTGCTTAATTTCGAGCTCGATTTTCGGCAATTCCAACGCTGCGGCAATTAAAATCTGCGCCTTGACCGGATCATTTTGAAAATCGGCAATTCCTTTGTAAACTAATTCCGCTTTTTTTAAAAAAATAAGATAACGCTTGTGTAAATCAACCCATTTTGAAGGGACGGGGGTATTTAAAAACTCGTTAAAAATATTTTGATAAGCAACGGCAATTTGTCGAACCCCCGAGATATCGCCATAATCAGAGAATTTCTCAAAAGCTTTTACAGGATTGTTGTAAAATTCATTGGAATTATTTTTAATAATCCGCGCGGTCGCCATCAAATATTTCGATTTCGCCTCATAAGAATTATCGTCGGAAATTTTTAATTGACTATCATTTATTATCCGATCAACTTCTTCACTAAAAAGCGAAGTTGAATCGCTCAAATTGCTAACCGTTTCTTGGATTATTTTTTGGGCTTCAGGACTATTAATATCGAAATTTTCAAGTCCTTTATCGCTTTGGTCTAAAGTTTTCATCTGACCGGCTATCG
>JAJZBA010000022.1 GCA_021799155.1 bacterium
TCCGATCTTGGGTAGAATTCCGGTTTGATTTTTAAATCGTTGAAAGTTTTATAAACAAGTACCTGGTCGCCGGTTTTCAAAAAATCATAAATTTCTTTGGCGATATCATTCTGAAAACGCAGACAACCGCCGGTAAATCGTGAAGAAACTTCTTCGCCGTTTTTATAATAAGGAATACCGTGAATAAAAAAATCTTCATAATATTGAATTGAATACGGCATAAAAACTGGAAAAAGCGAAGAGAGATGTTTTTCGTGTTTTGCCCCAACACGAAAATAACCGGTCGGCGCCTGAAACCATTTATCTTCCGGCGATTGATAAGCCAGAGAAAGAGTTTTAATCAATTTTCCGTTGTCGTAAAGATCGGCTTTGTTATTAGTTAAATCGATTTCCACGCCGCGATTTTCGGTCAGTTTTTTTAAAACGCGATTCGAAATTGCGAATTCATTCAAATCTTCGAACGAATCCGAAGCCGTCGATGATGTTTTTTGTAGATTCGCATCAATTTGTGAATTGGAATCGATTTTTTGCGGAAACAAAAAAAGGCCGAACTTAAAGCCGGCCCCAAAAGCAGCTGCGATAAAAACCGCTCCGAGAAAAATTATAAATGTTTTACGAAGATAGAATTTCGATTTCACTTATTTTTGTGCCGAATTTGAGCGCTTTTTCTTTACTCGGGAACCAAACATCTATTCTATCGTTGTTTTTTTCATGAAGTCTGTCTTCAACTACAAAAACCTGGTCTCCGAAAATTTTCGGCATTCTGATTCTCGCTCCGAAAGGAAGAAAATTGGCGGCAACAATTCCTTCTTTGACGTAACTGCCGGAAGCCGTGATAAAAGGAGTATCGTCGGTTTCTTCCGGCGTGCTCGAATAAGCGGTTATAAGAACTTTAACAACTTTGTATTTTTCCGGTTCGTTTTCTTCTCGAGATTTTAAAACCGAATAATTTTGAGATAGAAGCTCGGTTGAAACTACGGCGGTATCGGTGAAAATTTGATTGTTATTTATTGTTGAGCCGCCGGAACTATTGGTTATAAGCGGCTCAATTGATATGACGCTTACTATAAAAAAAGGCAGTACTAAGACTGCGAATCTACTCATGGTTTAAGGATAGCAAACCCTAAAAACTTGTCAAGAGGGGGTTTTAGAGATAAGATAATACATAAGAAATTCAAGACAGCCAAGCGAATAAGTTTCTCGCTATCGTTCGCTCACTGGCGCTGCTCGCTCGCTCTCCCGCTTCGTTCGAACCATGCCCGCTCGCTCGCAGAGCCGCGCTGCGAAATTTATTCGCTTGACTGTATAATCAACACAATGGCTCTGGCTATTTATCGAAAATATCGGCCTAAAAACTGGTTTGATTTATTGGGTCAGGAAACGGTCTCGGAAATTTTAAAAAACGCCGGCAAGCTGGACAGACTGGCTCACGCTTATTTGTTTTACGGACCGAAAGGTTCTGGAAAAACCACTACTGCCAGAATCATTGCCAAAGTCGCTAACTGCCAAAACCGTTTAGACGGCGAACCGTGTAATGAATGTCAGGCTTGTGTTGAAATAGATAAAGGTTTGAGCATGGATATTATTGAAATTGATGCCGCTTCCAACCGCGGCATTGACGAGATAAGAAATCTCAAAGAAAACATTCGCATCTCGCCGGCCTCGCTTCGTTATAAAGTTTACATAATCGATGAAGCCCATCAATTAACAAAAGACGCTTTTAACGCTTTATTAAAAACTTTAGAAGAACCGCCGCGGCACGCGATTTTAATTTTAGTAACCACTGAAATAGAAAAAATGCCGGCGACTATTGTTTCCCGAACTCAAAGATTCCATTTTAAAAGAGTGCCTCTTCAGATAATCGCTGATAAACTGAAAAATATCGCCAAAGTCGAAAAAATTAAAATCAACGACGAAGCGATTGAATTAATTGCAGAAGCGGCTTCCGGCAGTTTTCGCGACGCCGAATCTTTACTCGATCAAATTGCCTCATTAAAAACCGGAAAAATTATCGATGTTAAAGATATTGAAGAAAATCTCGGTTCGGCTTCGTTTTCGAGAATTTCGAAATTGGCGGAATTATTAATAAACCAAGAATTGTCCCCTGCTTTGGAATATCTTTCAAAAATCAACGAAGAAGGATACAATATTGTTCAGTTCAATAAAGATTTAATCCATTATCTGCGCCGAATTTTGGCTTTAAAATTCGCTCCGGAACTTGAGAATCGTTTTTCCAAAGAATTGACTGACAAAGAACTGGATATAATAAAAAAACACAGTAAAATAATAAATCCGGATAAAACGATAAAATTGATTAAATCGTTGATTGAGGCCTATACGGAAATGCGCTACTCGCCGTTCGCGATTGTGCCGCTGGAAGTAGCGATAATTGAATGCCTTAAATCCTGAGTATTTTGAAGCAAAAGTAAAACAATTTTGGTCGGACAATACATGTTTTGATAAAAATAATTTCTCAAAAATCTATTTTAAAAAGAATAAAATAAAAACAAATCGAAAAAATATCGGCGATTCTTATTTTGGTATATTAAAAATTAAGGTTAAATCCAGTTCATATTTAAACCGAAAAATTGCAGGATGGATAGAGGGTATGATACAATGTGTCAATTATAATTAATGCCGGGTGGTGCAATCGGTAACACGTCTCCCTTTGGAGGAGAAGTTCGGGGTTCGAATCCCTGCCCGGCAGCAATGTCAACAGGAATTTTTGAATTAGCCATCGTTATTTTAATTGCGGCGGGACTGGGAATTGCTGCCCGCTTATTAAAACAACCCGTTATTCTGGCTTATATTTTTACCGGCATCATCATCGGCGTTTTCGGATTTCTTCATCTGGGAGACAAAGAAGTTTTTAAAGTTTTTTCCGAATTGGGAATAATGTTTTTGCTTTTTCTAATAGGACTGGAAATTAATTACGCTTCTTTAAGATTAGTCGGCAAGGCGTCGCTTTTGGTTGGCTTGGCTCAAATAGTTTTTACCGCCGCCATCGGTTATTTGATATCGGTTTTTTTGGGATTCAACCATCTTCATTCTCTTTACATCGCCGTTGCCCTGACTTTTTCCAGCACCATTATTGTTATTAAACTTCTTTCAGAAAAAAGAGACACCAACAGTCTTTATGGGAAAATCAGCGTCGGTTTCCTTTTGGTTCAGGATTTTATAGCGATTCTGATTTTGATTTTTTTGGCCGGCATCCACAATGGCGGAGAAATCGTTTTAAGCGACATTATTTTAACGGTTTTAAAAGGATTGGCGCTTTTTGCTTTAATGATTTATCTTGGTAGAAAAATTTTGCCTTTAATTTTTGACAAAATCGCCCATTCTCAGGAACTTCTGTTTTTAACCAGTCTTGCCTGGTGTCTGACAGCGGCCGCTGCAATCGCCAAAACCGGATTTTCCATAGAAATCGGCGGTTTTTTAGCCGGTTTGGCTTTAGCTAATTCTTCGGAGAGTTTTCAAATTTCCGCCAGAATTCGTTCGTTAAGAGATTTCTTTATTTTGATTTTTTTCGTAATTTTGGGGTCGTCTCTGATTTTTTCCGATTTTTCCGGTCTTATTTGGCCAATTATCGTTTTATCACTCTTTGTTTTAATCGGTAATCCCTTGATTGTTTTAATCATTATGGGTTTGATGGGATATCGAAAAAGAACCGGTTTTCTCTGCGGCGTAACAGTGGCTCAAATTTCGGAATTTAGTTTGATTTTAGCGGCTTTAGGATACAAGCTCGGACATTTAAATGAAAAGGTTGTTTCGTTAATTACGGCCGTCGGTATTATTACTATTACCCTTTCTACCTATTTGATTGTTTATGCCGACAAAATTTTTAAACGTTTTTCCCGAATCCTTTCTTTGTTTGAACGAAAAAGAATAAAAGAAGACGATTCTTTCATTAAGCAATTTAAAAAACCGATAATTTTAATCGGCTCTCATCGCTTGGGTCAAAGCATTGCCTATCACATTCCCAAAGAAAATCTTTTAATTGTTGATTTTGACCCGGAAGTAATCGGCCAGCTGAAAAAATACGGCTTTGATTATATTTTCGGCGATATTGGAGATGCAGAAATTTTTGAAAGAGTAAATTTTGAAGAAGCCCGTCTGGTTATTTCAACCGGTCCGAATTTTGAAGACAATTTCACCCTCTTGAAAGAACTTAATTCTCTTAAAAACAGAGATAAAATGAAAATTGTTTTAAGGGCGGCCGACGAAAAAGAAGCCAAGATTTTATACAAAGAAGGCGCAGATTATGTTTTGCTTCCTCATTTTACTTCAGGACAATACTTGGGAAAAACCATTGCCGTTGACCCGGAATTGAAAATTTTAGAGCAACTCAAAAAAAGAGATTTGGAATTATTAGGAAAAATCAATCATAAAATATAAAATCCTCTTATTATTTATTACTAGATTGTTATTTATTACTAGACTAAACTAATATGACATATCTAATATAAAGACGATCGTCTGTTATTAGATAATTATGGCTTTGAGCAGTTTTCCTGGTGTCGGATAATATTTTAAATTAAATTATTTTCTACAATAAAATAAGATAAAATAAAATAAGATAAGATAAAAATGTAAGTATGATAATTTACTAAAGTAAATGACGATCGTCATTTACTTTAGTAATTCAAGTAATTCAAGTAAGTCAAGTAACTCAGAAAATTGTTTCGCGGCGCTTTTATTGTGCTGGATAATTTACTTATTAAAATTAAAGTACTGATTAGTTAACTAAATTATGATCGTTAAAAAGTTGACTAACTAATAATTGTTATATTCGCAAATATTTTCTAATCGCGATGCTCGAAGAAATAATTCCCAGACCGATACCGAAAAGTAATTGGTAGCCTAAGAAAACGAATAAATTAGATAAGAAATAAGACCAAAGATTAATTTCCGGAATAAAAATTTTAAGATAAGGAGAAGTAAAATAAACAGCCGGCAAAGCGATGACAACGCTTAAAATTCCGGCGACCAAACCGTAAATTATCCCTTCCACGATATAAGGCCCTCTGATAAAAGAATTGGAGGCGCCGACCAACCGCATAATTCCTATTTCTTCGCGATTGGAATAAATGGCTAATCTGATAGTGTTAAAATTCACTAAAACGGCGACGGCGGCAAGAAAAATAATGAGAATAAGGCCGCCCTTTTTAGCCGTATCAACGATTTTGCCCAGTCTTTCAATCACCACCGCATTTTGAGCGTAAGTCACCTTTTCAAACCAGGCTTTGAAATTTGTTTTTTCCAGATTATCGGCGATAGTCGCGTATTCTTTCGGATTATAAGCTTTGATGTTTAAAGAAGCAAGAAGCGGATTTTCCTGCAGTTCTTCCAAGGACTGGGTTATCATAGGATTGTCTTTATGCCTTTCTTTGAAAATTTCCAAAGCTTTGTCGCGAGAAATATAATCCACGCTTTTAACTTCAGCCAAAGTTTCCAGAGACTTTTTTGCTTGAAGAATTTCGTCTTCGGGAGTATCGGCTTTAAAATAAACGCTGATATCTATTTTATTTTCAAGACTTGCAATGGCGTTTTTAGTCAAAATATTAAAAATTATTAACCCTTCAAAAACCAATAAAGCGATAACGACGATTGAAAGCGTGGCGGCCGAAAGCCAACCGTTGCGCCAAAATCCCAGAAAGCCGTATTTAATTATGCGAAAAAGTGTAGTAAGCATAAAAATTTAAAATTTAAAATGTTTCGCGAAGTGAAATACCTAAATTTTGCATTTTGTTTTTTTGAATTTTACACTAGTATATATTTTCCTTTTTCTTCGTCCCTAATAATTTTACCATTTTCAAGGCTAATGACTCGCCGGTCAAGATAATTAACAATGTCTTTGTTATGAGTGGCTAAAATAATAGTTGTCCCTAATTCATTGATTTTCAATAAAAGTTTGATTATTTCCCAAGTGTTAATCGGGTCCAGGTTGCCGGTCGGTTCGTCGGCAATAATCGCGTCAGGATGATTGATCATTGCTCGGGCAATCGCCACTCTTTGTTTCTCGCCGCCGGAAAGTTCTTTGGGAAAATTAAACATTTTCTCTTTCAAACCAACCATCTCTAAAGCTTGAGGGACAAATTCTTCGATGTCCGATTGAAGCCGGCCGGCCGCTTCCAGAGCAAAAGCAACGTTTTCATACGCCGTTTTATTCGGTAAAAGCCGAAAGTCTTGAAAAATGACACCGATTTTACGCCGCAAATGAGGCAATTCTTTGTGTTTTAATTTATTGATATCGTAAGAAGCGAAAATTACTCGACCCTTGGTCGGTTTTTCCTCGCCGATTAACATTTTAACGATTGTTGATTTGCCGGCCCCAGATCTTCCTACAAGAGAAATAAATTCTTTAGGATTAATGGTAAAACTGACATCCTCTAAAGCCGCAATTTCATGACTGTTATTTTTATATAATTTGGAAACGTTTTGAAAAATAATCATATCGCTTTGATCTATTAGCGAATAACAAATCTGTACGAATATACGAATTTTCGAATTCGTTTATTCGTAAATTCGCAACTTATTTGTTATTTGGTGATTTAATTATATCACTTTCCACAAATAAATCCAAATCTCCTTCCAGGACTTTTTCTGCTTGCGCTGTTTCTATATTAGTCCGATGGTCTTTTACCATTTTATACGGCTGAAGAACGTAAGAACGGATTTGGCTTCCCCATTCGGGTTTAGTTTCTACTTTCAGTTCCGACAATTCTTTTGCCTGATTTTTTTCCATTAATTTGAGTAATTTCGCTTTAAGCAAATTTATCGCCCGTTCGCGATTTTGAGATTGAGAACGTTCAACGCGCGAAGAAGCGGAAATACCGGTCGGTAAATGAATTAGCCGCACTGCCGTTTCCACTTTATTGACGTTTTGACCGCCGGGACCGCCGGCTCGAGAAAGTTCGATTTTAATATCCTCTTCGGGAATCTTAAAATCCTCATAATCGATTTCCGGCAATTCCGGTAAAACTTCAACCAACGCAAAAGAAGTGTGTCTTTTCTTTTCCGGAGAAAAAGGAGAAATTCTGACCAGACGATGAACGCCGGCTTCTTTTTTAAGATAGCCGTAAGCGTAATCGCCCTTAATTTCCAGAGCAATATCTTTAATCAACCTTCTTCCGGTTTTTGATTGGTAATCACCCAAACTTTCATCAATGACTTTAGTTTTCCAGCCGCGCTTTTCGGCAAATTTCAAATACATCTCACAAAGCATTCCGGCCCAATCTTCGGCATCCTGGCCGCCGGCGCCGGCGTGAATTGAAACAATCGCCGGTTGCTTGTCGTATTTTCTAGTAAACAATAATTCTGTTTCAAATTGGTGAAGTTTTTTTGCGGCGGCTTCTATTTTTTCTTCAACCAATAATTTTTCAATCTCATCAAACCGTTTTATTAAATCACTAAGTTCGCCGATTTCTTTTATTTTAGCGTCGGCAATTTCCCGGTTTTTCCAGAAATCCGGGTCACTAAATTCGTATTCAATTTCTTTGATCCGATTTTTTTTGGCTTCAATGTCAAAGCCGGCCCGCTAGGAGGCGGGCCTGCTCTTTAAGTTCATTAAGTTGTTGTTTTAAATCTTCC
>JAJZBA010000023.1 GCA_021799155.1 bacterium
TTGCGCTTGCGGCATGATGATTACCGGCGAATACAAGGTTAAGCGTCAGAAAAATGGTAATGTTCACCAATACGTCTATTACCACTGCTCGCGCAAATCCAAAATAATCAAATGTAAAGAACCTTGTATTCGCCAAGAGAAATTAGACCAACAAATCTCTTCTCTGCTTCAAAAAGTTTCTTTGCCGCAGGATTGGGCAGAAGAATTACAAAAGATGTTGGAAAAAGACAAAAAGGAATCCGCCCAATCCTGTTCTGCTTTTGCTCAAGAGTCACGGGAGAAAATCCGCGCCATACAAATAAAGCTCCAGCGACTTCTTGATGGTTACTTGGAGCAGGACATCGAGCGAGAAGCTTATCGTGCCGAGAAAGCAAGACTCCTCTCTGAAAAGAAGTCGCTGGAAGAACAAATCACCAAACTTGAACAAAAGCAGAATGATTGGGTCGAACCGATGGAAAACTGGCTGAATTGCGCTCAAACACTCACAAAAATCGCAAGTGCTAGCAACCTTTTTCTCAAAAAGGTTGCCGCCAAAGAAGTCTTTGGGTCGAACCTCTTTTTGTCGCGTGGCTCGGCGCGCGTCTGCGCGCCGAGCGGCTCTGAATTGAAGCCCCAAAATCAATGGGCGGCACTTTGCGCCGCCCACGAAATGGTCTCCGAAAAACCGCGAAATCTGGTTTTGGTGCCCGGGAGAGGACTCGAACCTCCACGGCCTTGCGGCCACTACCACCTCAAGGTAGCGTGTATCGCCAATTTCACCACCCGGGCAAATTACGCCGCCACGCCGATTTTTTGGCGAGATTTCTTTTTGGAGATTTTTCTCAAGAAATACAATTTCGCCCGATGAACTTTTTTCGGAAAACTTAAAATCTTTACTTTAACGATGCTTGACGAATTAATAGGAAAAATTTTCTCAACGCCGACACCTTCAAGAATCGCTCTGACCGTAAAAGTCGCACCCGCTTCGTTGCCGTGCTTTCTGGCAAGAACCACGCCCTTGAAAGTTCCAAATTTATCCTGAACCGAAACAACCGCTCCGGGCTTAATTTGATTCAAAATTTCTTTTTCAATCATAATCAACATCTTAATCAATCATCGACCGATAGTCAATGATTCAAGCGTTATTTTTAATTCTTCCGGCAATTCCGCTTCAATTTTTATCCGTTTGCCTTCAGCCGGACTAAATTCCAAAGATTGAGCATGTAAAAATTGGCGTTTTAAATCACGAACTTCTTTTGGTAAATTCATCGGAAGTTTCTTTGATCCATAAAGAAAATCACCGACAATTGGATGACCAATTGAAGCCAGGTGAACTCTGATTTGATGAGTGCGACCGGTTTTCGGAAAAACCTTTAACAATGAAAAAAATTCTTTCCTAACATTTGAGACTTGATACTTAATACTTTTTATAACCTTGTATTCTGTAATCGCTTCTTTTTCCATTTTGCCTTTCCAGACGGTTCGCTTAACGGCATCGGCTTTTAAAAAAATCGGTTTTTTAATAATGCCTTTTTTTTGTTTAAATTTGCCCCAAACTAAAGCCAAATAAGTTTTTTTAATTTGGCCAGTCTGAAAAAGTTTTTTCAGATATTCAAAATATTTCTGATTGCGGGCGACTAAAATAACGCCGGAAGTATCTTTGTCTAAGCGATGAACAATACCCGGCCGAGTTTCCGGATCATCGCCGACATTTTTAACTTCCGGATAATTTTTTAAAACCCAATCAACTAAAGTTGGTTCCTGAGAAACTTTTGTTTTATGAACAAGCAAGCCGGCCGGTTTATACAAAGCTAAAAAGTTTTTGTCTTGGTAAATGACGCGAATTTGATTTTGCATTACGCTGTGCCGAGGGAGGGACTTGAACCCTCATGAGATTGCTCTCGCAGGATTTTGAGTCCTGTACGTCTGCCAGTTCCGTCACCTCGGCTAATTTCATATTGATAATGCCATAAAATTTTAGTAGAGTAAAGCCAATGACGCGCGTTATCGCAATCTGCAATCAAAAAGGGGGCGTCGGGAAGACTACGGCGGCCATCAATCTTTCAACTTATCTGGCGGTTCTAGGAAAAAAAGTTTTACTGATTGATTTTGACCCCCAGGCAAACGCCACTTCCGGATTCGGTTTTAATCCGAAAGAATTAAACGACACGATTTATCACGGAATCTTGGGTTACGCGGGACTGGAAAATTTAATCAAGAACACAAAAATTTTCAATCATCATCTGATTCCGGCAAACCAGCATTTAGCCGGCGCCTTGGTGGAGTTGGTAAATCTAGAAGAAAGAGAATTTTATCTAAAACGTTTTATCAACCGTTTGAGACCGGAATACGATTATATTTTTATTGATTTGCCGCCTTCCTTAAGTTTGCTAACGATTAACGGCTTGGTCGCTTCGGACGAAGTTTTAATTCCGATTCAATGCGAATACTACGGATTGGAAGGATTAGGTCAATTATTAGAAACCGTTGATTTAATAAACGAAAATCTTAATCGTGATATAAAAATTGCCGGCGCTCTTTTAACGATGTATGATAAAAGAGAAAAATTAAGCCGCGAAGTGGCGGTGGAAGTCCGGCGCCATTTCCCTTATTATGTTTTTGAAAGCGAAATACCGAGGTGTATTTCTTTAGCAGAAGCGCCGAGTTTCGGCAAACCAATAATTTTATACAATCCCAGTTCAAGCGGCGCCTTGGCTTACGAAAGACTGGCAAGGGAAATAATAGATTTAGAAAATCCAAAATCGCAAATTCCAAATCCCAAATAAATTCCAATTGTTGAAATTCAAAATTCTAAACACGTTTCGGTTATTCGATTATTAAAATTTTGGTCATTGTTTGGAATTTGATGCTTGGAATTTGGAATTTAATAATCTAATTATGTTAGGAAAAGGCCTGGAATCTTTGATTCCGAAAAAACAAAATACTCCTTCCCAAAATCAACCAACACAACAAGACGGGTTGAAAAATTCTTCCGAGGAAGCAGAAAATCTTCCCGCAGCCGATGTTGTCGGGGAGAATTCTAAAATTAGCGAGCAAGCCGCGTGGCGAGACAGGACTCCGAGCGAAGGCAAATTGAGTGGCGAGCAGCGAGCGAGCGAGCAGAATTTTGACGCTCGCAGACCTACCGGCGGGAAAGATTTTCTGTCTCCTGTTAAAAAACATCAATATGCCATCTTTCATATTGAAATCAACAAAATTAAACCAAATCCCCACCAGCCGCGCCGCGATTTCGACGAAGAATCATTGAAAGAATTGGCAAATTCGATAAGAGAGCACGGCATTCTTCAGCCCCTGGTAGTTTCCAAAATAGAAAAAGAAACCGAGTTCGGCAGTGATGTTGAATATCAATTAATCGCCGGCGAGAGAAGATTAAGGGCCGCCAAACTGATTGGCTTGGAACGCGTACCAGCGATTGTTAAAAATATCGCCAAAGACGCCGAACGATTGGAAATGGCGATCGTCGAAAACCTGCAACGCAGCGATTTAAGCCCTATTGAAACCGCCCGCGCTTACGCCAAACTTCAGGATGTTTTTGGCTTGACTCAGCAAGAAATCGCCACTCGTTTAGGCAAAAGCCGGGAAACAATCGCCAATACTTTAAGATTGTTAAAATTGCCGACCGAAATTCAGGACGCGGTTTCTAAAAATCAAATCAATGAAAGCCAGGCTCGCCTGCTTTTGACGATTGAAGAGCCAGTCCAACAGCAAAATCTTTTTAAAGAAATTATCGGAAACAATTTAAGTGTCCGCGAATTGCGTTCACGTCTTCGCGCTGATAAGCGACCAACCCTTCGACTTGACTCAGGACAAGCGACCAATGACAAACAACTAACGACTTTAAATCCGGAAATTATCGAGCTTGAAGAAAAATTAAGCGATCTTTTTGGAGCAAAAGTCAAAATCAAACCTTTCAACAAGGCTCAAGGCAGGGGCGGAGAAATTATTATTGAATTTTATTCGCCGGAAGAAATCGAAGGCATTATTCAAAAAATCGTTCCAACTCCCCCGCCTCCAAGCCAAGAAAATTACTGACCTAAAATTCCGGCGCTAAATTTTGACAATTTCCACCGCCGCAAAGATCTTGATTGAATAAAAATAACTAATAAAATTAAAAACACAATCAAAGGTCGAAGCTTATTAAAATTAAGAAAAAAGGCATAAATATGTCGCTCATTCCATGGAAGCCGTTTTCTGATCTTGATAAATTTTTCAGCGACGATGATTGGCTTTTTCCCGTATTTCCGCGCGTGGAACTTGTCAAGCCCGCAATGGATATTAAGGAAACCGACAAAGAAGTGATTGCCGAAGTTGAAGTCCCCGGCTTTGATCCGGAAAAGATCGATGTGTTGATTGAGGACGATATTTTACGGATAAAAGGCTCTGTAGATGAAAAGAGGGAGGAAAAAGAAAAAGGATATTGGCGTCGAGAAATCCGCAGAGGTTCCTTTGAACGAATGGTGCGCTTGCCTGCCGCGGTTAAAAAAGACGCCGTGAAGGCCACATATGAAAAGGGAGTTCTCAAAATTGTGATGCCCAAAGCCGCAGCCAAACCATTATCCAAAGTCAAGATTCAGGTCAAGGGAAAATAAAAAAATCCCTCGCAATATTGCAATCCTGCAATTCCCTTAGCGAGGGGTTTTTATTTTGTGCCGCTACAAATTTTTTGGGGCTTTTTCCAGTTTCACTTCGATCGTCTTTTCGTTTCCTTTATGTAAAATTTTTAATTTAACAATGCTTCCGATTTGTTTCTGTCTAATAATAGAAATAAGAGATTTTCCCGCCTCAAGCTTTACGCCGTCAATTTCAAGAATAATGTCATTTTCAACGATGCCGGCTTTGTCCGCCGGAGAGCCGGGAATAACCGCTAAATCTTCCGCTGTCTCTCCGCGCGACACAAGCACCCCATAATCAACCGCAAGATTATTCTTCTTTTTAAGACTTTCTGTTATTTGCACATAGCGGACACCGAGATACGGCCGCACGATTTCACCATACTCTTTAACCGAATCGGCAATGCTTTTAACGGTATTACTGGGAAGCGCAAAGCCGATATTTTCCGCTCCCTGCGACACGGCAACATTAACTCCAATCACATTGCCTTTAATATCTAAGAGAGGCCCACCTGAATTACCGGGGTTGATGGCCGCATCAGTCTGAATTACCCCCTCTAAATGTTCTGATCTGCCAAAAAGATCGCCTGCAGTAATGGAACGAAATAAACCGGACACAACGCCAACCGAAACTGAATTGCGAAATTCGGCTAAAGCGTTACCGATAGCAATAACGGTTTGACCGGGTTTTAACTTATCGGAATCGCCGAAAGAAAGATAAGAAAAGCCGCTGCCTTTTACTTTCAAAATTGCCACATCAAGCGTTGAATCTTTGGCTAACACCTCGGCATTATATTTTTTACCGTCGTTAGTAAGCACCGTATATTCAGCCTTGCTATCGTCTACTACATGTTTATTGGTAACAATATAACCGTCGGACGAGATAAAAAATCCCGAGCCCCCGCCTACTTCGCGCTTTTCTACTCCTTTTTGCCTTTCTTGCGGAATACGAAATTTAAAACCATTGTTGCCAAAAAAGTCGTTGAAAAAATCGTCTCCAAATGGGTCAAATTCTTGATAATACTGCTCAATAATCGGCACATCTTTTGTAATAACAATAGAAACAACGGCCGGGCTAGCTTTTTCAACAACATCAATAATCCGCGATTCTTCGGTAACAATATCTGTTTTTGTTGTTTCTCCGCTACCGCCAATTACCGATGGCGCATTCTTATTCAGAAAAGAAACAATGGCATTTAAGAAAGAGTTGCTATTTATGGCAAAGATAACTCCCCCAACTAGAGCCAAAATCACGATAGTTAACACGCTTGCGCAAACGCTTATTAAAATAGTTATTTTGTTGTTTTTTATTAAAGTTTTGATTTTGTCTTTCATGTTTTTATACAAATAAAACTATATTTTATAAATCGTCTTTTGTGGACCCAGCGAGAATCGAACTCGCGCCTCTACAATGCGAATGTAGCGTAATACCACTTTACTATGGGCCCGCCTTAAAATTTTGTCGGGTGAAAATGCCACGTTCTGCCACTAGATCATAAATCCTTATATTTTATTTAACCAAAAAATTCCTTAAATCTCAACACAAATAAAAAATCCCGCTGAAAGCGGGATTTTTTATTTGTTTTAGAAGCGGTCTCTGCGACCTCCGCCGAATCCGCCGCGACCTCCGCGATCAAACCCACTCTGACGGGGGCGAGATTCCATCGGACGGGCTTCGTTTACGGTAATTCTTCTTCCGTCAAACTCTTTATCGTTAAACATCTCAATAGCTTTTTGAGCTTCTTCATTGGATGACATTTCGACAAAACCAAATCCTTTGGAGCGGCCAGACATTTTATCGATGATAATAGTCGCCGATTCTACTGTTCCGGCTTGGGAAAACGCATCTTTAAGAGCATCTTCTTTGGTGTCGTAAGACAACCCGCCTACGTATAATTTTTTTGCCATATTTTTATCCTTGCATTAATTTTATTTAAGTAAGCCGACCAATCTCATTTACCTTTCCAACTTACATGAATGCATGCTCCGACTTCCATAAAGGTCGGAGAGCCAACCCGAACGTCGGCTCAAGGAAAAGAAACACAAGAAACTTACTTTGCTATTTTAAAATTTTATCGTTAAATAGTCAACCCCGTTAGAAATCAGACAGACGCAGATTATCTGTTAATCGGATTATTTAGTATAAGGCGACTCTATAAATAATTACATTATTCTCTGATTTCTTATGGGGTCAATATTTAGATTGGTCTGACCGCCGGGAACCCCGAAGGAATCCCCCTTTCAACGGAATTCTGCGGGACAAGTAGAACTCTAATTTTTCGGGCTGCCGAGATTCGAACTCGGGCTAAATCCTCCCGAAGGACTCGTGCTACCATTACACTACAGCCCGTTGAAACTTATTAACTTTAATTTATTTATTATAAAACAATCTCGCCGATTTTCCAAATAGGGTAAACCAAAGCGCTGATATACTTAAGTATATTGCGGCATTTTTAAATATTCTAAAATAAAAAGAGGAGGGAGAAAATTCTTCTTTTTTTATGGCGAAGAGCCATTAGAAGAATTCTCCGCTCCCCCGGTTGAACCTAAAGGTTCAATTTTTCGAGGCGTGATTTTTGAAGAAGCGAGGAAAGGTTCTTATTCTGTTCTACGTTCCGACTGTTGTCGAAAAAAGAACAATTACCCTTTTAGAGATGATTATCCAACCTTGGCTTCTTTTTAATTTCTGATGTTAACTCTTCGAGTACCGCTACCGCGGTTCGTCGAATTCGAGATTTAATTCTTTTTTAACTTCTGACGTTAATTCTTCGAGTACAGAT
>JAJZBA010000024.1 GCA_021799155.1 bacterium
CGTTCCGCCGGAGCGAAGCGGAGGCGGTTAGTTCCGTTCAAAGTAGGTTCGGACTTTGTCATATAATTCCACTCAATAAAATTATCCGCTTAAGCGGATAATTTTTATTTCCCCTGGAAGGGTTTATACACCATCCAGGTTTTTGCGCAGTCGCACCAGAATTTCCAGTACTCGATATCATTTTCTATTATTATTTCTTTGTTTTTTTGGCAATCAAAAAAGCAGTTTTCCATAGCATACCTCCCTTTGTTTTATTTTATTTTTAAATAACAAAAAGAGACAAAATCTGTTTGTCCCTTATTCGAATCTCACTTTTATTTTTTTGCTTTTTGCTTTATTGACTTTCGGCAAGGTGATTTTTAAAACGCCGTTTTTGATGCTTGCCTGGGTTCTGTCCGTATCGATTTCCTGCGGCAGGATGACGCTTCTTGAAAATTTTCCCCAAAAACATTCCTGATGAATATAATCTTCGGTTTTAATTCTTTCTTCCTTGACGCGGCTGCCTTTGATGGTAATTGATTCTGGTGTCAGCGAGATATCGATGTCTTCCGGTTTGACTCCGGCAATGGTTGATTCTACGATAAAAGCCGATGGCGTTTGATAAACGTCAATCGCTAATTCTCCTTCGGCCTCGTCAAAAATTTCACTTAAAGATTCTCCGGATTTTGCGATTTCCGGCTTGAATTCTTCTTCGTTTGCGCTGATGCCGGCTAATTTTTCAAAAAAATTTTTTGTGTCTTTATCCATTGCTTCGCTCTATCAACTAATAACGAATCTATACGAATATACGAATTATTAATTGATTCGTAAATTCGCAACTCATTCGTTATTCGGTGATTTCTTTATCTTCTCAAAATCCCAAAAAATAAACAGGGCGATAATTATCAAAAATATCGTGGGATAAATTAATATTTGTTCTTTAGAAATAAGTATAAGATAGTTGAAAACCATATGCAAGAGGGAAGCGAAGACAATGCCTTTAAAAATTAACACTTGACACCTGATACTTGATACCTGACACCTGATACTTGATACCTGACACAATAATTTCTTAGCCCAATAATAACCGACGACTCCCGAACTTAAAGCGTGAAGTAGGGTTGCGCCCACAAAACGGAGAGTGAGCGCACCGACGGCTTCGGAGAAATTAGTTATACTTGATGCCACCGCGACATTTTCCACTGCGGCAAATCCCAAGGCGGCGATAATCATGTAAATCATTGCATCAATTGGTTCGTCAAAAAACCGGTTTTTTCTGATAATTAGATAAACGGCCAGAAATTTAAATATTTCCTCGATAGCGCTGAAACTTAAAAAAGAAACAGGATCTGATTCAGCGATGTAAAAAGTTTTAAAAATATTCAAAAACAAAAATTGAAAAGCAACGGCGAAAATCGCCGCGAGCGCTCCGGCTGAAAAAGTTTTGACAATCATTTTTTTTGGTTCGGGATGGATGTCTTCTTTAAGAAAAAACCAAAGCCAGGCGAAAGAAGGAAGAAACCCTAAAACAATAAATAAGATTACCATTTTTCAATCATTAACATTTTGTTTTTATTTTTGCCAGGTAAATTTTGCCAGATTTCTTCGGTAATAAACGGCATAAAAGGATGAATCATTTTTAGGGAACCCTTTAAAATTTCTAACAAAACATACCGGGCCGCGTCTCTGTCCTCCATGTTTTTCATTGTTTCTTCTTTTAAGCGGGATTTATTTTCTTCAATTATTTTATCGCAAAAAACATGCCAGAAATAATGATAAATTTCTTCGGCCGCCAGATAAAAATTAAAAGATTCTATTTGTTTTGTGATTTTCTTTTTCAACATTTCAAATTCTTTCAATAATTTTTTATCGGACGCGGTTAATTTAATTTGACCAACCAACTTTATGTCTTTTATATTCATTACGATAAATCGCGTCGCTTGCCAGATTTTATTGGCGAAATTACGGTAGCCTTTGATTTTTTCTTCGGAAAAAGCCAGGTCGGTGCCGGGAGTGTTGCCGACGATTAGCGCCATCCGCAGCGCATCGGCGCCGTATTTTTCAATCATTTCAATCGGGTTGATGACGTTGCCTTTCGATTTGGACATTTTTTGTTTGTAAGCGTCCCTAACCAGACCATGAAGATAAACGTATTTAAAAGGAATTTTGCCGGTTCGGTAAAGGCCGAGCATAATCATTCTGGCGACCCAGAAAAACAAAATATCCCAACCGGTTTCCATAACGTCGGTCGGATAAAAAGTTTTGAAGTCGTTACCGTGTTTCGAATTTCGAATTTCGGATTTCGGATTTTCACTCTTGGTTTTATTAAAACCAAGAGTGAGGAATGGCCACTGGCCGGAAGAAAACCAGGTATCGAAAACATCCGAGTCGCGTTCGATTTTTTTACTTCCGCATTTAACGCATTTTGCCGGTTTGTTCCGGACAACCATCCAATAGCCGCAGTCTTGGCATTGCCAAGCCGGAATTTTTATGCCCCAAACAATCTGGCGCGAAATATTCCAGTCGCGAATGTTTTTCATCCAATGAAAAAATATTTTTTCAAATCGTTTTGGGATAAATTTTATTTTCCCGGATTTTACAACTTTCACTGCCATGTCGCGAAGCGACATGCTAAAATTTTGATTTTTGATTTTTGATTTTTGATCTTGAGCATGCGGCGCAGCCGTCATGCGAACAAACCATTGCGACATTAATCTCGGCTCAATCGGGTTTTTGCATTTATAACATAAGGCGATGTTATGGCGGTAAGTGGCGTCGATTTTTTCTATCAAACCGCGTTTTTCCAAATCTTCAACGATTAATTTTCTGGCTTCTAAAACTTTCAATCCTTCATATTTTTTTACATCTTCTCCGTCTCCGAAATACCTGACTAAATCCATTTTTCCATATTTATTGATTACTTCTTTCGGTTTTTCAATTTTATCTTTGTTTTTTTGCCAAATTTCAAAATCATTAATATCGTGAGCCGGCGTGATTTTTACCGCGCCGGTGCCGAAATCCGGGTCAACGCTGGAATCGGCAATTATTTTTAATTTTAGTTTGGCGATTATAACATCAGCCTCAATTTCTTTGCCGATTAAATTTATATATCTTTTGTCTTTGGGATTGACGGCAACGGCGACATCGCCAAAAATTGTTTCCGGTCGGACCGTGGCAACGGTAAGCGGGCCGTATTTAATGTAATACAGAGGGTCTGATTTTTCTTCGTGGATTATTTCCAAATCGGAAAAGCCGGTTTGGTGTTTTGAGCACCAATGAACCAGGCGGTTGTCGCGGTAAATCAAACCGTCTTTATACATTTGAATAAAAGTGTCTTGAGTTTTCAAAACAATATCTTTGTCCAGGGTAAATTTTTCTCTTGACCAGTCGCAGGATGCTCCAAGACGGCGAATTTGATTTTCCATCGCCACTTTGTTTTTCTGAGTAAAATTCCAAATTTCTTTAAAAAGTTTTTCCGCCGGAATTTCAAAGCGATTTCTTCCTTCTTTTTCGACAATCTTGTCGTAGACGATTTGAGTTTCAAAGCCGGCGTGATCGGCTCCCGGGAGCCAGAGCGTTTTAAATCCTTGCATTCTTTTATAACGTATCATTATGTCTTCAAGCGTCAGCATTAAAGCATGCCCCAGATGTAAAGAGCCGTTGGCATTCGGAGGAGGCATTATGATGCAAAAGGGTTTAGGGTGTAGGGTATGGGGTTTAGATTTAGAAACCGGTAAATTGTCAGGATTAAAATAGCCAGATTTTTCCCAGAGCCGGTAAATTTTTTCTTCGGTTTCTTTCGGATTATAGGGTTTACCCTCACACCATAACGCGGATTTATTATTTTTTGCGCCTTCGATGCCTATCTGCGTTTGGTGTAGGGGTTTATCGAATTGCCTCAACATAAATTTTTGTTTTATTGAAATCGATGTTTAATGAAGAAACGTTTTTTGGAAAATTAATTTTAAAGAATTGTTCTTCAAAAGCGTCGATGTTTTCCAGTTCGGTTTTCGAGGCGGCGGATATTATTCCGTACTGGTTGTATAAAAATCCAAAGACTCTTATTTTTGAGAGTTTAAAAGCGTTATTATTTGTTAGATAACCGCTTATTGCCGTTTCTTCGTTTTTTATTTCTCTTGTTTGGATAAGCGGTTTTTTGAATTCATTGGCCGATTTCCAGTTAAAATCGGCAAAAGAAATTTCGGTCCTTCCTATTTCTTTGGGGCTTATTTCAAGCGGTTCGAGCAGGTATTTTATTTCCGCCGCGTAGATAAAAGAATTTCTTTTTACGGTTTTGATTAGTTCTCCGTTATTATTGTAAATATTAATGGAATAAGTAAAAAAATCGGCTCCCCAATCAAGATTGGGATTTTTGATTTCCGCTGCAATTATTGTTTGATTGTCGGCCGGAAGATTTTTCTGCCAAGAAATTTCAAGCGGAATTAAGGTTTTAATTTCACAAGGTAAACATGGGCCGCCGCAGTCAACGCCGGTTTCTCCCTGGTTTTTTCTGGCGTCAAAACAGGTTGGCGCCGGCTTAAACCAAATAAGGTAAACGGCAAAAACAAATAAAAACAAAACCGTTAGATATCCGGCGCCGTAAAAAATTTGCTTTGCCAATCGGGAATTCATTGGTATAATGAAATTATGCACAAAAAAATCGCTTTAGACAACGGCTTACGGGTGTTGACGATTCCCATAAAAGAAAGCCTGACGACAACGGTTTTAATTTTGGTTGAAGCCGGTTCAAAATACGAAACCAAGGAAATCAACGGTATTTCTCATTTTTTGGAGCATATGTGTTTTAAGGGAACGAAAAAGCGGCCTAAAAGTATTGATATTAGTTCGGAATTAGACGGAATCGGTGCTTCCTATAATGCTTTTACTTCAATGGAATATACCGGCTATTACGCTAAAGCCCAACCGAAACATTTTGATAAAATTTTAGATGTAGTTTCCGACATTTATCAAAATTCCATTTTCGATTCTTCGGAAATTGATAAGGAGCGGGGAGTGATAATTGAAGAAATAAATATGTACGAGGATTTACCGATGAGGCGTGTTCAGGAATTATTTACAACCCTGCTTTACGGCGACCAGCCGGCCGGTTGGGACATTGCCGGCAGAAAAGATGTTATCAAAAAATTAACGCGAGACGATTTTATTAAATATCACAACGAGCACTATCTGGCTAAATCTTCTTTGGTTGTCCTGGCCGGAAAATTTGACGAAGAAGAATCGTTGAAAAAAATCAAAGAAGCGTTCAGCGGTATTAAATCGGGTAAAAAAACGCCGAAGGTAAAAACTGTTGAGCGCCAAGAAAAGCCGGAGATTTTATTAAAACATAAAGAAACCGATCAGACTCATTTGGTTTTGGGTGTCCGGGCTTTTGATATTTTTGACAAGCGAAAATACGCATTGGAACTTTTGGCCGATATTTTAGGCGGCGGAATGAGTTCGCGGCTTTTCCAAAAAATAAGGGGAGAAATGGGAGCGGCTTATTATGTTCGAGCCGACGCCGACCCTTTTACGGACCACGGTTATCTGGCGGTTTCCGCCGGCATTGACCGCAATAAAATTAATCAGGTAATAGAAGCGATAATCGAAGAATTTAAAAAAATGACTGAAAATCGTTTAGAAAAAAACGAGCTTCAACGCGCCAAAGACCATTTAATCGGTCGTTTGATGCTTGGTTTGGAAACTTCCGATCAATTGGCCGGTTTTTACGGCGGCCAGGAAATTTTAACAAGAGAAATTATCGGTCCGCAGGATTTAATCAAAAAAATCCAGGCGGTTACGGCTGAAGAAATAGCGGCCGTTGCCGGAGAAATTTTTCAAAATCAAAAATTGAATCTGGCGGTTATCGGCCCGTTTAAAGAAAAAGAAAAATTTGAGAAAATATTAAAACTGTGATAATATACAAACAGCGAATAAACTCGAATATTATAAATTCGTAATATTCGTAAAAATTCGTTGTTCGTGTATTTACATGACTAATCTTGAAATTTCTTGGTTAACTTTGTGGCGAATTTTTTTAATGCTTGTTCTGGTGGCGGCGCTTTTTTTGGCGAAAGAGGCTTTAGTTATTTTGTTTTTATCAATTATCATTTCTTCGGCATTGGACGCGCCGGTTGATTATCTTGAGCGCAAAAAAATTCCCAGAATCATAGGAACGCTTTTGATTTTTATCGCAGCTTTGGCTGTTTTGGCTTTTCTTTTGTATGCCTTGATTCCGGTAACGGTTTTTGAATTGCAAAATTTTTTATCAAATATCGGAAAATATCAGGTTCCGGTTTTCGGCTCTTTGCATATTCCTCAATTAAATGAAATCGACAAATATCTGGATAATCTTGTCAACGCTTTGTTAAGCGGCGGCGCTTCGTTTTTTGGCGTTGTCGCTTCGATTTTCGGCGGCCTGGCTTTTTCTATCGCTACCCTGGTTTTATCTTTTTATCTTACTATCGACCGCAACGGCGTTGAAAGGTTTCTAAGAGCAGTTTTACCGATAATGCATGAAAATTATATAATTAGTATTTATCTTCGGGCGCGCCACCGGCTCGGTAAATGGCTTCAGGGTCAGATTATTTTGATGTTTATCGTCGGCTTGGCTGCCTCTTTGGGTTTGTGGTTTTTGGGGGTAAAGTACAGTTTGATTTTGGGAGTTTTGGCCGGGGTTTTGGAAATTGTACCGGTGGTCGGGCCGATATTTGCCGGCGTCATTGCTTTTTTGGCGGCAATTTCCGAATCCTGGATTTTGGGTCTTTACGCGGCGCTCCTCTTTTTAGTCATCCAACAGCTGGAAAATCATCTTCTTGTTCCTTTGGTGATGAAAAAAGCCGTTGGTATCAATCCGGTGGTGGTAGTTATCGCTTTACTTGCCGGTTCCCAGATTGCCGGACTTATCGGCGCGGTTTTGGCGGTGCCGACGGCAGTGGTGATTCAGGAAATTATTGCCGACTGGGAAAAGAGAAAATTGAAATCTCAGCGATTAGAGATGCGGTAAATGAACAAATTTTATCTCACCACTCCGATTTATTACGCCACCGAAAAGCCGCACGTCGGCCACGCTTTTGCCACGATTTACGCCGACATCATCAGTCGCTATAACCGCTTGAAAAACAAAGAGGTTTTTTTTAGCGTCGGCACCGACGAGCACGGCGCCAAAATAGCGGAAAAAGCCGCCTCCGAAAATAAGACGCCGCAAGTTTACGTTGATGAAATTTCTTCTTATTACAAAAAAACTTGGCAAGCTTTAAATATAAATTACGACGATTTTATAAGAACCACCGACGAACGGCACAAAAAAGGAGTTTTAGAATTTATTAAAAGGCTTATTGCTTCGGGGAGCGTTTATAAAGACAAATACGAAGGCCTTTATTGCGTCGGTTGCGA
>JAJZBA010000025.1 GCA_021799155.1 bacterium
TCTGCTCTCCATCGAGAACAAAAAAAGAAAGAAATTGAGAAAACCAGAAAATTGGGAATAGTATAAATAGACCGATGCGAACCAATCCCGTTTACAGCGGGACGAACTCAACGAATTATTCGGAGGGTTCGTGAAATTCGCAGATTCGGATCGATCAGCGACGATGTTTTATCAAAAAATCTCCAACGATTTAAAAGAGGCGATGAAAGCCGGTAGAGAGTTTGAAGTCGGTGTTTTAAGAATGCTTTCATCGGCTTTTCATAACAAAGAAATCGAGAAAAAAGGCAGAGGGATGGAACCGGTATTATCAGAAGACGAAGCGATTGAGATTTTGACAAGAGAAGCGAAGAAAAGAAAAGAGGCGTTTGAAGTTTATCAAAAGGCCGGTCGGAAAGATTTGGCGGAAAAAGAAGCCAAAGAATTGGAAATTATAAAAAAATATTTGCCGGAGCAATTAAGCGAGGAAGAAGTCAAGAAAATTATCGACACGGCAATTGAAAAAACCGGCGTCAAGGAAATTAAGGATTTCGGCCGCGTGATGGCGGAAGCGATGAAAGAATTAAAAGGCAAAGCCGATGCCTCAATCGTGAGCGAAATAATAAAAAAGAAATTAGAAATTAGAAATGAGAAATGAGATATTGGTTATAAGTTTGAATAAAAAGTTTAAAAAGTTTGAGAATGAAATTAAAAAAACCGCTTTAAAAATATTAAAAATTTTAAATAAAGATAAAATCGCGGTTGAAATTTATTTGACGGACAATAAAAAAATGAGAATTTTAAACAAAAAATTTCGCAACAAAGATAAAACAACCACTGTTTTAAGTTTTGAGGAACCGCGAAATTTTATTTTACCGCCGTCGAAATTTAACTATCTTGGCGAAATCTATCTTAATTGCGAAAAGCGATTTAAAATTGTGAACACATCCGTATCTACGGACGCAAAATTTGTAGATTCGCATAAATTTGTAGTTTCGCATCGGTATCTATTAATTCACGGCCTGCTTCATCTTTTCGGCTACGATCATAAAAAAGAAAGTGATAGAATAAAAATGGAGAAAAAAGAAAAATATGTTTATCACCGCCTTAGATTTAGGAACATCGCAAATTAGGGCTTTAGTCGCCGAGGCGAAAAAAGACGGCCAATTGTCGCTATTGGGCGTTTTTAAAACGCCGTCGCTCGGAATCAGAAAAGGAGAAATCGTTTCCGTCAACGATGCTGTTTCCGTGCTTAACCGGCTGTTTAATGAAGTAAGACAAATTGATAAGGCGGCTTTGAAAAATATTTTTGTCAACGTCGGCGGTTCTCACGCAAGGTTGCAAAATTCGCGGGGAATTATAGCGGTTTCCCGCGCCGACAATGAAATTTATTCCGATGACATTGACCAGGTTATCAAAGCTTCCCAGGCGATAAATCTCGGTCCTAATCGGATGATTCTCCATACCATTACTCGTGAATTTACGGTTGACGGCATCGGCGGAATTTCCGATCCCTTGGGAATGGCCGGTTCGCGATTGGAAGTTAATTCTTTGATTATTGACGCCTTTAAACCGACGATAAATAATTTAATTAAAGCCGTTGAGGCGGCCGGCGGGAAAATCGGCGGATTGATTTACAATCCTTTGGCCGCCAGTCGCTCGATTTTATCAAAAACCCAGAAAGAATTAGGAGCGGTGGCCGTTGATATCGGTTTTGGAGCGACTTCGATGGCGGCTTATGAAGAAGACAAGCTTCTTTGCGCTTCTGTTTTTCCGGTCGGCTCTTCAAATATTACTAATGATTTAGCCGTCGGTTTGAAATGTCCGATTAAAACCGCGGAAACAATTAAGCTTTCATACGGCTCGGCGTTTCCAAAGGAAATTTCCAATAAGGAAAAAATCGCTCTTGAGCAGATTGACGATTCTTTGAAATCAACGGTTAGCAAAAGATTCGTTTCCGAAATTATTGAAAGCCGGCTTGCCGAAATTTTTGAATTCGTTAATAATGAATTAAAACTGGTCGGCAAATCGGGGCAACTGCCGGCCGGAGCCGTGATTACCGGCGCCGGAGCAAAAATACCCGACATTGTTGAGTTGGCAAAGCAGGAATTAAAATTGCCGGTCCAACTCGGCATTCCGGATTTTTCAGCAGTCGAATCGATTAACGCCGAATTTGAAAATCAGTTGGAAGATTTGGAATTTGCCGCGGCAATCGGTTTGTTATTATGGGGCGTTGACCAGGTTTTGGAAAATCAAGGTTGGGCGCCGACAAAAACCGGTTGGTTGGGGAAAATTTTAAAACATTTTTTACCTTAATTTAAAATGCCGAAGAAAAAAATAAAACCTCAAGAAAATCATTCCTTGGCGAAAATTAAAGTTGTCGGCGTCGGCGGCGGCGGCAATAACGCCGTTTCCCGAATGTATGATTGTTTTCCGAGAAGCGTTGATTTAATCGCTATCAATACCGATATTCAGGATCTTAATCAAACTAATGCCAGGAAAAAAATTCATATCGGCAAAAATTTGACCAAGGGTTTGGGAACCGGAATGAATCCGGATTTAGGCAGACAAGCGGCCGAAGAAAATCGTTCGGAAATCGCAGAATCACTTAAGGGAGCAGATATGGTTTTTATTACTGCCGGACAGGGTGGCGGCACCGGCACCGGCGCGGCACCGGTAGTAGCCGAAACCGCCAAAGAATTAGGGATTTTAACAATTGCCGTTGTTACCAAACCGTTTTCTTTCGAAGGAACCCAAAGAAATAGAATTGCCCAAGAAGGAGTTATAAAATTAAAAGACCGCGTTGACACATTGATTATTATTCCCAACGACCGGATTTTTTCCATAATCAACAAAGATACCTCTCTCATCAAAGCCTTTGAAGCGATTGATGAAATCCTTAAAAATTCAGTGATGGGAATTACCGAATTAATTATGTCGCCGGGCATTGTCAATGTTGATTTTGCCGATGTAAAAACTATAATGTCCGAGGCTGGTTCGGCAATGATAGGTATCGGCGTTTCCAGCGGCCAGGATCGCGCCATTAAAGCGGCCGGCCAGGCCGTTAATTCACCGCTTTTGGAAACTACGATTGATGGCGCCAGAGGCGTGCTTTTTTCGGTTTCCGGCCACCGCGATTTAAAAATGAACGAAATTAACGAGGTGGCGAGATTAATTTCTGAAAGCGTTGACCAATCGGCGAAAATAATTTTCGGCGCTTACCACGACCGAAAATTGAACAAGGGCCAATTAAAAGTCACTTTGGTTGCCACAGGTTTTAACGGAGATTTGGCGAGTAAAAACGGTTTTTTACTGCCCAGTCTTTTTCCGCTTCAAAACGAAACAGATTTTAAAACTGTCAATTCCGATTTAAAAGAAAAGGAAGCGGTTCAAGAAATAAACGAAGAGGGCATAGAAGCGGAAGAAGATAAAGAAGGAATTTTAGAAATACCGGCGTTTTTAAGGAAGAAAAGAAGATAATCGCGATGCAAAATTACGAATGCATTCGAATCTACGAATAATCGTATTATCTTTGTGGATTCGTATAAATTTGTAATTTCGCATCGGTTGAAATATGTTTAAATCAATTCGCAAAAGAAACGGCCAAATCGCGCCGTTTAAAATTGAAAAAATCGTCAATGCCGTTTATAAGGCTTCGATTGCGGTTGGCGAACCGAATTGGCAATTGGCGGAAAATTTGGCAAAAGAAATTATCGAGCGCTTAAAAAAGAAACTTAAAAAAGGCGCCGTTCCCCAAGTCGAGGAAGTTCAAGATGTTGTCGAGCAGGTTTTAATTGAAACCGGCCACGCCAAAATCGCCAAGGCTTATATTTTATACCGCCAGCATCGGGCGGAAATTAGAAGACAAAAAGAACAGATTTTAAACAAAGCCGAGATTGACGAGGTTGATAAAAAATTTGACATCAACGCCCTGCGCGTTTTGGCCAGCCGTTATTTGAGAAAAGATGAAAACGGTCAAGTAATCGAATCACCAAAAGAACTTTTTCAAAGAGTGGCCGTTCATACCGCTTTGCCTTCGCTGTTTTACGATTCAAAGATTTATCAAAAAACTCCTCGAAAAAATCCCGCTGAAAGCGGTATTATGCGGGGCAAGGGTAAGGCGCCGGAATATGAAACAGAAGAATTTGATTTTGTTAAATTTGAAAATAAGTTTTCTATCGGAAAATACAAGCTTAATCAGTTTCATTTAGAAGGCCTTCATCGTCTTTATAAGCGTTTTGCTTTAAATCGCCAAATCAAGATTTCTTGGTCAAATTTTTTTGGCTTATTGAAAAAAGGTTATTTTAATAAATATGAAGCGGAAATCGATTCTTATTATAATTTAATGGTCAATCGGCAATTTTTGCCTAACACGCCGGCTTTGGCGAATTTCGGGAATTATTTAGGGATGGGTTCGGCATGTTTTACGCTCGGCATCGAAGATTCTATTGACTCAATAATGGATTCTTTGAAATCAGCGGCGGTGATTTTTAAATCAGGAGGCGGCGTCGGCTATAATTTTTCGCATTTAAGGCCGGAAGGTGATTTCGTTAAAACCACCGGCGGCTCGGCTTCGGGGCCAATCAGTTTTATGTCGATGTTTGATAATATGACCGATGTAATCAAACAGGGAGGAATTAGAAGAGGAGCGAACATGGGTATTTTAAACTCCGATCATCCGGATATTGAAAAATTTATTCGCGCTAAAGAAGGCAATAAGGCTTTGAAGAATTTTAACATCTCAATAATGCTTAAGCCGGGATTTTGGACGGCTCTTAAAGAAAAGAAACCTTACCAATTGATTAATCCTCGAAACGGCAAGGTGGTAAAGGAAATAGATCCGGAGAATTTGTTTGAAATGATTGCTTATCAGGCGTGGGAATCGGCTGAGCCGGGAGTGCTGTTTCACGACCGAATAAACGAAAACAATCCTTTCTTAAAAGGTTTAGGGCCGATCGAAAGTACTAACCCGTGCGGGGAGGTAGTGCTTTATCCGAATGAATCTTGTAATCTTGGTTCAATTAACGTCTGGTCTTATTTAAAGAAAAACGGCGATAAGAAACCTCATTTCGACTGGCAGAAACTTGGACAGGATGTTTTAATCGCGACCAGATTTTTGGATAATGTCGTTGATATCAATAAATATCCATTAAAAGAAATTGAAGAGATGACTTTAAACACGCGTAAGCTGGGTCTAGGAGTGATGGGGCTCGGTAATCTTCTTTATGAATTAGAAATCCCTTATAACTCTAAAGAGGGTCTGGCGTTTATGGAAAAATTGATGGAATTTATCAATTATCACTCAAAAATCGCTTCAATAGAATTGGCAAAAGAACGCGGGAAAATGCCTTATTTCGATAAGTCGTTTTATAAAGAAGGAAGATTGCCGTTTTCCGGTTTTAAAGATAAAAAACCACACCATTTTGATTGGAAAGAATTGGCGCGGAAAATTAAAAAACAAGGAATTAGAAACGGTTTTACCACGGTCATCGCTCCGACCGGTTCAATTTCTATGATTGCCGGTTGTTCTTCGGGTATTGAACCGGTTTTTAGTTTGGTTTTTGAAAAAAACGTCACTATCGGCAGTTTTTATTATGTTGACCCGGTTTTTGAAGAACGGATGCAAAAAGAAGGGTTAATGGACGAGGCTTTGATTAAAGACATTTCAACATTAAGCGGCAGCGTTTCCGGTCTGACTTATATTCCTCCGAAATTAAAGAAAATTTTTGTCACGGCAATGGATATTTCTCCTAAAGACCACGTTAGGGTATTGGCTACTTTCCAGAAGTGGGTAGATTCTTCCATCTCCAAGACCAATAATTTGCCGGCTTCGGCGACGGTTGACGATGTTAAAGATATTTATTCAATGGCTCACGAATTGGGATGTAAGGGAGTGACAATTTATCGCGATAAATCATTGAAAAGTCAGGTTTTGACCGGCGGGAAAAAGACGGCGGAAGAGAAACAAAGAAAAGAATCAGAGCTTGTTTCTTTGAAAGATGAAAAAGCCAAGGGTTTGGCGGTTTACCATAAAGCCGGCGCAAACATCAACGGCAACGAATTAGGTCTGTCTCCGGCTTCTAATAAGGCGAATCCGGAAAACAATATTAAAGAATTAAAAGAATGCCCGATTTGTAAAACTAAATTGGTCAAGCAGGAAGGCTGTACCAAATGTCCGACTTGCGGTTGGGGAATGTGTTCTTAACCCCACTAAGAACCCTTAAGAGAGTGTTTCTTTGGTGAGGTTGACAAATATTAGTTTTCTGCTTAAATATAAAAGTACATTAACAGGCAAGTCTGGGGTTTCGGCATGGGGTCGGAACAACAGAAAGCCAAACGCGCCCTAAATAAAAAGGGACCGCAAAAAGGAGGACTTGTGATGAAAAACGCAACCCTTGGACATGGAGTAAAAATTTTGCAGTTGATCGCCCAGAAAGGAACGTCTGGCGAGCAGATTCAGGAGCTTATCAGCTCAGGATTACTTTCCGATATTCTGAATGCCAATATTGGCGCAGTGGACCGGAACGAGTTCAGAAAATTGCTCGGTCTTAATACACTCAATATCTACCATGTAGATTACAGCATCTACCGTCTGGCAGTAGATTACGGCCAGAGTGTTGAAGAAGCTGTTGAGGCTGGAAGATACGACCGGGTTAATAGTGACATAACTTCTAAAAACTTCCCGACAAAAAAGTCGGGCATAGCGGAAGTTAGTATCGATCTTGTCTGCTTCAACCGCGACACAATCACAGCAGACGAAGTTTTGGTCGAACTCGACAAAAGAGGGCTAAGGCCGGCGGAAACGCACGAGCTTCTCAAAATCGGCGAGAAGTTTCCCGACCTTCAGAGGGAATTTCCGATAGTCGCTCTTGGCTCTGTTTGGTCTGTCTGGCAGGATTCATTTTTCCTCATTCGCTCCTGCCCATACCTCGACGGGGATTGCTGGGGGCGCAACTTGGGTTTGGTTTGGTTCGACGGCGAGTGGAGCAGCAATTGTCGCTTCGCGGCTGTCCGCAAGTAAAATTTTGGGACCTTGGATTCTTAAACTTTGTTTGGAATCCTTGGTCCTTTTATTTTTTTTAAAATCTTTTAGTAAGATAAATTTGGATATTAGATTAATATACGAATAAATTTGACCAGCTCGTAAATCATAAATTAAAAATCAGATATTATATAAGATATTGCGATGATTTAGAAAAGGATAGTTGATATTAACAGGTTTTCATGTTATTATTTTGGTAATAAAGAATTGATTATCGAGAAAGCGGTGAAATTATAAGAAATGATTAGGCGCCCTATTTTTTTATTGATTTTGATTTTAGT
>JAJZBA010000026.1 GCA_021799155.1 bacterium
CCGATCTAAAAATTTTTTAATCATGTTATGGCTAAACATTTTGATGAAACGAAATGGCAAGAAGCAATCCAACATCCTGATTGGTATTTGAAACTCTCTAATGATTACAAAAAATTGATGAAGAAAGCCGAGAAAAGCCCGAAGGAAATCTCGGAAGAAATTAAGGAAGAATCCTATCAATTTTTTGAAACCAATCTTGCTGAAGACAAAATCAAACTGGGCGATACTGGACCAAACTGGGATGAGGAAAGAAAGCCGATAGATACTATCGTTATTCACCACACCAAAAATCCTTCCGGTATTACTTGGCAACGATTGAGTGCCATGCATCTCATCCGGCTTTACGCCAGCTATTACGCTTCTCCTCATTACGAAGGCGAGCAACACATAAAAGGTACTCCAATTTATTCTAACCATTTTCGCAATGGCCAAATGGTTTTTTATGCATACCATTGGCTTGTTCGGATGGACGGAACAACTGAACGGTTGCTTGGAGATAATGAGATTGGCTGGCATGCAGGAAAATGGGATATAAATTGCAAAAGCGTTGCAATATGTTTTGATAATGACTTTGAAAATTCGGCACCACCAAAGCATGTTCTTCAAGTGGTTTCGAATCTCATTAAGGAACATTACTCGAATGTCCGTCCCGAAAATATTTTTGGTCATCGAGAAATCAATCCAAAAACTACCTGTCCGGGAAATTTGTTCTTGAATGAGTGGAAGACGAAAATTGTAGAAGAAGTGTTGTGATATCATTTTAGTTAGGTGTTCGCTTTGCGAACTCAAATTTAATTGCCGCCAAAGAAAAATTGGAAATTGTTAATTTTCGCGGCGGAGCCGCATTTGCCCGCCCGCCCATTCCGAGCCGCGCAAAGCGCGGCGAGGAGCAAAACAAGTTCGAGCTATTTTTAGAATACATCGCCGCGAAATCCCAAACTACCCAAAAACCTGAAAACAAATCGGCTCGAACCATATTTTGGAAGGGTAAAAATTTTTTAATCATAAATCATTATGCTTTTAGTAAAAACTAAAATTGGACCTAGTAAAATAAATGGTATTGGGCTTTTCGCAGATCAATTTATTCCAAAAGGAACTCGGGTATGGAAATTTCAACCTGGTTTTGATTTGAAAATTGATAAAAGCGATCTTGCTAAATTGTCTGAGCCAGCAAAAGCAATTTTTTTAAAGTACGCTTATCTTAATCCCGCAACTAAAAAATATATTCTGTGTTTCGACGACGCCCGATTTTTCAACCATTCAGAAAATGCGAATTGTCTTGATTTTGGATCTACTGACGACGAGGAAGAAGGAGACGATATTGCCGCTAGAGATATACAAAAAGGCGAAGAGCTGACTTGCAATTATAAAAAATTTGACGCGGATTTTAATTATAAGATGAGCATTAATTGATTTTTTCAATATACACCGCCGATCAATAAACGTATTCGTCCACTAACAATCCCTGCTTATCGAAAAGTAAAAGTCTATCATGCTGAGGATCTAAAATGTCTTCGGGGATAACACTTCGTCCTATCCAAATCCGCCATTCGTTTGACAAAAAATCCGAATCAAAACGATGTTTTTGATAACAAGAACCGTGACTAATGGTGTTTAAAAACTGCCGACAAACATTACCCTGCTCACCTCCGGATAGAGTATTGTAAAAAGAAGTTTCCGGTAATTTACATCCTCCCAATGACATAATATAAGTCTGGCATTCGCCGGAAAGATGAGCGATTTCCGAACGGTCTTTATAAGGAGCCGGGCAATCCTGCGGCAAAGCTGGATTAAAATCATAAGCGCTTTCAAGATAACCGATACATTTATTGAGCCGGAAATTTTTATTGAGCGGATTTTTACTGCTGTAAATATTAACGTAATTGTTTACGATTAAAATAATGTCTTCTTCGGGCGCCGAGCCAAACGGTTCATAGATATTGATCGCCCGAGGAATAATAATTTCCCGACGGTTACTTTTAATTTTCCAGCCGGTGATATTGGCCGACTCTCCTTTATTAAGATAAGAAGAAATCCTGATTTGGTCGGGCGTGTAATTCCAGGAAGAAGCGTAAGCCGAAGTAATTTGAATTTTTTGAAAATAAGGAGACAAATCCTTTCGTTCGAATCCGGCAGGAATCAAATAATCGGGGATTTCCGGCTCGGCGGAAATGGTCGGAGTCGGAGTCGACGGATAAGTTGGCCAAGGCGCGGCCGGAGCCGGTTTGGACGTAGGTTTTAAAAAAATTTTTTGGCCGGGAATACGACCGATAATCTCGGAGAATTTCGGCGCCTGAGTAAAAAAATAAATTCCGATACCGATAAGAATTATCAAAAAAATAATTATTTTGATGAAATTGGCCATCGCTTTAAGATTGAGAAATTACTATATTAATCAAGCGGTTCGGCACAAAAATTATTTTTTTTATTTTCAAGCCGGCAATCAATTTTTTTATTTTCTCGGAAGACAACGCTATATTTTCGGCCTCTTTTTGAGAGATGCCGCTCGGCGCCGAAACTCTGTCGCGGACTTTACCGTTAACTTGAACAATCATTTCGAATTTTTCTTCTTCGATTAATTTAGGATTATATTTCGGCCATGATTCCAGATGAATAGATTTTTTGTTGCCTAATACATTCCGCCAAATTTCTTCGGTTAAATGCGGCGCGAAAGGAGCAAGAAGTTTAAGAAAAGTTTGTAAGTTTGTAAGTTTGTAAGTTTGTAAGTTTTTTTCTATATCGTTGAATAAAATCATTAACGAACTAATGGCAGTATTGAAACGAAAATTTTCAATATCTTCTGTAACTTTTTTGATGGTTTGATGTAATAATCTTTCTATTTTTTCATTTTTATTACCTGATACCTGATACCTGACACCTGACACCAATTTATAAATTCTATCCAAAAATCTTTTCATTCCTCTTATGCCGTCACTGCTCCAGGCAATGCTTTGGTCAAAAGGCCCCATAAACATCTCGTAAAGCCTCAAAGCGTCGGCGCCGAAAATTCGAATCATATCATCGGGATTTATGACGTTCCCCCAACGTTTGGACATTTTTCTTCCGTCTTCCGCCAATATCAAACCTTGATTCATCAGTTTTTTAAAAGGCTCATTAACGGGAACAGCTTTAATATCGTATAAAAATTTATGCCAAAAACGGGCGTACAAAAGATGCCGCGTCGCGTGTTCCACTCCTCCGACGTATAAATCCACTGGCAGCCATTTTTTAATTTCTTTTTTATCCCACTGATATTTTTTATTTTTTTTAATTAAATAAGCAACGTAATACCAATTTGAACCTGCCCACTGCGGCATTGTGTTAGTTTCTCTTTTTGCCAAACCGCCGCATTTCGGACACTCGGTATTTACCCATTTAGAAATATTTGTCAAAGGCGACTCTCCTGTTCCGGAAGGCTCATAATATTTAACTTCAGGCAATTTAACAGGCAAATCTTTTTCCTGAATCTGAATCCAGCCGGGATTTAATAATTCACCTTTTGTAAATTCGCCTTTTTTGTATTTTTTGTTTTTTATTCTTTTTGCGCAATTTTCGCAAAAAACAAGCGGAAAGGGTTCTCCCCAATAACGTTGTCTGGCAAAAACCCAATCTCGCATTTTATAATTGATTTTTCTGCTGCCAAGCTTATTCTTTTCAAGCCATTTTATCATTTCTTGACGCGCTTTTTCGGAAGTCATTCCTGTAAATTTTCCGGAATCAACTAAAATTCCATCTTCTGTAAACGCTTTATTAATTTTTTTTCCGCGTAAATCTGCGTTAAAATCCGGGTTAATCTGCGAAAGTATAACTTGCCTAATAGGCAAGTTATACTTTGTAGCGAACTCATAGTCTCTTTCGTCATGCGCCGGCACCGCCATTACCGCGCCAGTGCCGTAATGCGGCAAAACATAATCAGCCACAAAAATCGGCACCTCTTCGTTATTAAAAGGATTAATTGCTTTTATACTTTTTAATTCAACGCCGGTTTTATCTTTAGTTAAGCCGGTTCTTTGCAAATCAGTTTTCTTTTTCGCCTGCTTAATGTATTTTTCAACCTCCGGCCAATTTGATACTTGATGCTTGATACTTGATACTAGTTCGTGTTCCGGCGCCACCACCAAATAAGTACAACCGAAAATAGTATCCAGCCGCGTAGTAAATACATTAATTTTAAATTTAGAATTTAAAATTCTAAATTCAATCTCAGCGCCCTGAGATTTTCCTATCCAATTTTTCTGCTGTTCTTTGATTGATTCCGGCCAATCTAATTCTTCTAATCCTTTAAGCAACTTTTCCGCGTAAGCGGTCATTTTTAAAACCCATTGCCGAAGCGGTTTTTTCTCAACCTCACTGCCGCATCTTTCGCATTTACCGTCTTCCAAATCTTCCAAAGCCAGACCGGTTTTGCACGACGGACACCAAATAATCGGCTCAAAAGACTCGTAAACCAAACCGTTTTCAAAAAGCTTTAAAAATATCCACTGAGTCCATTTATAATACTCCGGGTCAGTGGTGTTTATTTCCCTGTCCCAATCATAAGTAAAACCGAATTTATTAAGCTGTTCTTTGAATCGCTTGATATTTTTGGAAACCGCGATTTTTGGATGAATTTTGTGTTTTAAGGCATAATTTTCCGCCGGCAAACCAAAAGCGTCCCAGCCCATAGGATGCAAAACGCTATAACCCTGCATCTGCTTATAGCGGGCAATCAAATCGGTGGCGATATAACCCCGCGGATGGCCGACATGAAGTCCTTCTCCCGATGGATAGGGAAACATATCCAAAACATAAAATTTCTTCGGTTTCTTGTAATTTTTATAAATCCCTTCTTTTTCCCAAATTTTTTGCCACTTTTTGCTAATTTTATTAAAATTTTTGAACATGATAAAAAAATTTACCATAAAATGGCAGGGTAAAGATTTGGTTTTCAAAAATCATTTTCTTTTCGGATCTGATTTTTGAACAAAATCATTATATTTGAAAGTAATACTGAATTGGAATTTACCGTCCGCCGTCGGAGCAATACTGGTTAAGGAAAGATTTATTTCTTTAAATTCCGGCTCTTTTTCCAAAACTGTTTTGAAATCAATAATCGCCTTCTCGCTTGCTGCCCGGCCATTGAATAAAATCGGCGCCTCTTTCGACTGAATAAAAATTCTATCGATTATTATTTCTTCGCCCGTTAAATTTTTTATTTTTTCCAAAAAAGGCGCCCAATCGGAGACTTGGCTTTTCGCTTTAAGCGCCAGATCTACTTTAATGTTAAAATTTTTAGCCTCTTCTTCAATTTTATTGAATGTTTCCTGAGCCGGTTGATTAGTAAGATTAGCAATTTGATTGTTTAAAGAACCGGCCGTTTTTGCCAAAAAAATATCAACGGCGATAAAAGTCATTAAAATAAAAGATAAAGAAGTTAAAATAATATTACGCCAAATTTTAACGAAATTGATTACTCTGTGTTGACGAAATTCTTCTTCGGTACCGACGCTGGCTAAACTGATAAAGATATCTTTTGCTCGCGGCGTTAATCCTCTTAATGCCGAACCCAAAACGCCGAACCAGTCGGGAGTCAAGGCCAATAAATTTTTATCAAGTTTTGCCGACTCAAGAGTCAACCGACGGCTGGAAACGGAAAAATTTTCCGTGATAATTTGAGAAATTTTGTCTTCCAATGCCGGAGCAATAAGTAAAATATCTTTAATTTGGTCCTGAGGAAAATACTTGCCGGCAAAATTTAAAACTCTTTGGGTTTCCCGAACAATCAATTCCCTAAGAACACTTAAAGAAATGCTCCGTCCTTCCGTCGTCGGCCAAGAAACAAAACGGTTAAAATACAAATTATTGTTTTTAATAAGACTGAAACTTAAACCTCCTGCGTCTAAACGAAGCAAAAGCAAGGGATTACCGCTTGATTCCTGAACCAAACGACTAATGGCTAAACTTGAAAATTCAACCGCCGCGACAACAAAGTTTGTTTCCTTTAGGCATTCGACATAATCGTCGACAATCTGGCGATTGGTAAAAGCGCCAAGAATTTCCAATTGTCCGCCGTCAATGTCAATTTCGCCGATTTTCTGCCAGTCGGCGTAAACGGTTGAAAAATCGGTCGGAGAAATCATTTGAAGATTTAATCTCGCCGCTTCTTCGATATTATTGCCGGCGGCTGCCGGCAAATTAAACGTCTGAGCGTAAATATTGACGTCGGAAATATTTAAAACCGCATAAATTTTTTTCTTATTTTTAAGAGTAATTTGAGAATGAAGTTTTAAAAGACCGGCTTTGAAATTTTCTTTGTCTTTGATTTTCCCGTCAACAATTGTTCCAACGGGTAATTTAACCGAAGTTGAAATAAAATCGCCTCCCTTAATAAGAAGAAATTTTAAATCTGCATCTCCGACTTCCAACCCGCCGATTAATGGTTGAGGATTTAAAATATTTAATATTCGTTTTAAATTTTTTACATTCATAATGCCGTTTCTTTTTCCGATTCCAGTTTTACTTCTCCGGTATTGTTATCGACATAAAAAATCGCCTGAACTTGACGCCGCTTCGTCAAAGCCATACCCAAAGAAGTGATTTGAAATTTATTGGTTCCGGCGCAAGTATCTTTACAAACGGTAATTTGGGCGGTTCTATTACCTACGGTTAAAGTATAAGGATTCGGACTGGGAATAAAATTTTTATTTCTGACTATTCTTATTTTAGCGTCTTGAATGCCGGCTCGAGCCGCCGCCAAAGCTTCTTCTGATAATTTTACTCCCAAACCGCTCTGAGCGAAATAATAAGCCACAAAAGCGCCGGCGATTCCAAGCTCCGCGATTAATCCGCCTATCAATAAAACAACAGGTAAGGTGGCGGCGGCTTTTATTTTATTGCTGGACATATTTATTGCGTCGATGTTGCCGTTGATTGTTCTATCGATTGCTGATTCTGAGATTGAGCCGGAACCTGAACAGTTTTCGGGTTTTTGATAAATTGAACGACTTGACTATCCTCTTTTAATTTTGTTTTCCAGATAATATTCTCGTCATCCAAATAAATTTTATCTTCCGGACCCCAGAAAGCTTGTTCAAATTTAGACAAACTTAAAGGATTTTGTGAATCTTGAGGATTTCTTTGAAGAAACCAAACATCGGAAAGCGATAATCTCGGAAAACGGTTCAATTTCCCGAAATAAAGATCGCCCGTGTTCAAATAAACCGCCCAATAAGATTCTTTAAAACAGATC
>JAJZBA010000027.1 GCA_021799155.1 bacterium
GCCCCAAATTAAAAAAGCAATCAGAGCAATTACAACAATAATTAAAATGATTAAAATTTTATTCATTCCAAATTATAGCCGGTTTTTTCCTTAACGACTCCGGCTAATTCTTCGCGATTAAAATCACCTTCGTAATCAATAATAACTTTTCCGGTTTTTAAATCAATCTCCGCTTCTTTAACGCCGTCGATTTTTTTGATAACCTCTTTAACGATTCCCAAACAAGCCAAACAATCGCTTTTAATTAAAAATTCATGCTTCATAAAAAGAAAATTATCACCCCTAGAGCAATCATTGCCGCCGGCAATCCCCATTTTGTTATTTTCCGCTCTTCCTGCTGCCATCTTTGGATTTTTTCAATGAAAATTTTATTGCTGGCGAGAAGCAAAATAATAATTAAAGGAAGAATAAAAAGAAAATTGTAATAAGTGAGATAAGCCAAGCCCTTCGCATAAGTAGAATAATCATGAAGCAAACCCAAAACCATTAAATAGGGCCCGCCGGTGCAGGGAAATTCGCAGAGCCCGACTACAACGCCGATGCCGAAAATCGCCGGCAAGGAACCTTTAGAAATTAATTTACCGATTAAATTAGCGCTGCCTTTCGGCATTTTCATCAGCCAATTAAAAGGCAATCGCGGAAAGATATCTTGTAAAATATTGATAGCGCCAAGGCCGATTAAAAGAACGGCGCCAAGTTTTGCCATAAATTTCGGAGTGTTAAAGAAATGAAAAGCGCCGAAAATTCCCAAACCAATCAAAAAATAAGAAATAAAAAGACCAACAATATAAACTGCGCCGAACTTTAAAATATTGGAACGAAAAGCGCCGACACTTAAAAAGAAAGCAATCGTTAAAAGCAAAACCGAAAAAGCGCAAGGGTTAATACTATCAATCAAGGCGCCGGCCGTCACCAAAGGGAAGAGCCATTGGCCGCCGTTAGATAAATCCCATAAAAATTTAGCGCCGATATTTTGGGATTTTAAAATAAAAACTCCGCCAATTAAAACGATTACCGCCGCAATTAAAATTATTATTTTTTTCATATTTGCATCAATGCTGAATTATATCGCTTTTCTTTTTAAAAGAACAGCGTTAATCGCCACAATAATTGTGCTCAAAGACATCAGTATCGCCGCCAGAGCCGGCTGAAGCAGAATGCCTTTAAAATAAAGCGCGCCGGCCGCCAAAGGTATGGCCAATACGTTATAACCGGTTGCCCAGAAAAGATTTTGAATCATTTTATTATAAGTAAGCCGCGAAAGTTTTACGATTTTTACTATATCGCGCGGGTCGTTGCGAACCAAAATAATTCCGGCCGATTCAATCGCCACGTTGGTGCCGGCACCGATGGCGATTCCTAAATCGGCTTGAGTAAGCGCCGGCGCGTCGTTAATGCCGTCGCCGACCATCGCCACTTTCAACCCTTGTCTCTGAAGAATTTTCACTTTCTCAGCTTTCTCCGCAGGAAGAACTTTTGCGAAATATTCATCGATGTCAATTTCTTTAGCCACCCATTCCGCTGCACTTTCCGAATCGCCGGTGAGCATCGCTGTTTTGATGCCCATCGCTTTCAAGTCCTTTATCGCTTTTTTTGATTCTTCTCGAATAATATCCGCCAAAGCAATAGCACCGATTAGTTCTTTGTTTTTTATGACATAGATTATAGTTTTGCCGGAAACAGCGTTCTTCGATATTTCTTTTTTAAAATCTTCAGGGAATGAAATTCCGGCTTCTGTTAAAATCGCTTCCCCGCCGATAAAAATTTTATCCCCGTTTATGATCCCGAAAATTCCTTTTCCTGCTATTCTTTTAAAATCTTTCACCGACAAAAGCGGCAAATTATTTTTCTCCGCTTCTTTAACAATCGCTTTGGCGATAAAATGTTCGGAATGAATGTCAACCGAAGCGGCAAGTTGAAGGAGTTGGTTATTAGTTATTAAGTTATTGGTTATTAATTTATCCACGCCATACTCTCCTTTTGTCAGCGTACCGGTTTTATCAAAAAGAACAGTATCAATTTTACGAGCCAGTTCCAATGCCAATCTTTGACGTACTAGAAAACCGTGTCTCGCCGCCAAAGTAGTTGATATTGAAGCCACCAAAGGAATTGCCACTCCTAAAGCGTGCGGACAAGCGATCACCAATACCGCTACCAGCCGCTCTAAAGCGAAGCCGAAATCCGCTTTGCTTAAAAGCCACAAAACAAAAGTTAAACCACCGGTAACAACGGCAATAATGGTTAAATAAAACGCCGCTTTATCGGAAAGAATTTGAAGTCGTGATTTCGATTTTTGCGCTTCTTCAACAAGCCGCATCACGCCCGCCAGGAATGTCTGTTCTCCTACTTTTGTTATTTTAACTTTTAATGCTCCATCGCCGTTAATTGTGCCGGCAATGACTTCTTTGCCTTTAATTTTAACAATCGGTTTTGATTCACCGGTAATCATTGATTCATTAACGTCGGATTGACCGTCAACAACTATGCCGTCCGCCGCAATTCTCGAGCCCGGCCGAACCAAGATAATATCATTTATTTTTAATTCTGAAAGCGGTACCGCTTTTGTTTCAATTTTAAATTTTGAATTGTCATTTTGATTTTTGATTTTTGAATTTTGAATTATTATTTCCGCCGTATCCGGCAACAATTTTGATAGTTCTTTTAAAGCGCTTTGCGCTCCGGAAATCGCTTTCATCTCCAACCAATGCCCTAAAAGCATAATAGTAATCAAAGTCGCCAGTTCCCAGAAAAGATCGTGCCCTTTCTTGGATAAAAGAGTAAAAATACTGTAAAAATAAGCGGTTGAAATCGCTAAAGCGATTAAAATCATCATTCCCGGAGTTTTAGATTTAATTTCTTGCCAAGCACCGGCAATAAAAACCAAGCCGCCATAAAAAAAGACGACTGATCCCAAAACAAAAGGAATATACGACGAACCAAAAAACTGCGGCGCTTTAAATCCAAAAAGTTCTTTAAGAATATCGGAATAAACGACGATCGGAATAGTTAAAACCAAACTCAACCAGAATTTTTTAATAAACATCCCCGGCGTATGGCCGTGATGCTTGCTTGCCCCGTAATCATCGTGAGACGATTTTTGGGGGTCGTGTTCTTTATGTTCGTGTTCCGAACAGTAATGAGACATTTTATTCCTGAAGATCTTTCTTGAGCTTTAAAAACTCGGCATGGTCGATTTCGCCTTTGGCGTATCTTTCTTTAAGAATATCAATCGCCGATTTTTCTCCTTTGCCGGAAATTAATTTGCTTTGCGAAATCAACCACTTAATTGAAGCGACAATCGCGACAATAATCAAAATCCAAAACAAAATCATAAAAATCCAGCCAAAACCGAAACCGATCCAGTTCATCATTCCCCAACCTCCATTCCAATTGCTTTGAGAACCCATCATTTGATTTAAATTTCCCATCATAATTTTTATAAATTATAAATTTATCATCGACCTTTAGTTCTATAAACTCGCCACAACTTTATACTCCGCAACTGCCCCCTCCTTTTCTTTCGGGCGGCGCAATCTGCGTTAAAATCCGACGATAGCCGGAACCGCTAGAATAATTCATTCCCAAAACTTCTCTCGGATTTACTTTATCCCAAGACACGCCTTTTGATTCGAAATATTTGGCAATCGTCAAATAAGTGTCCGGAAACCAATAAGAATTAAGAACCAGCGCCATACCGTAAAGCGCGTTCTCGCTTGCTCCCTGCGAAGCCGCCAATTCCAAAAAACCGAGCATCGCCATCCCGTGATTGCAATCCGGAAAATAAGTGGAATTATTACAACAAGGCCGATAAATATTTTTGGAAACTTTTTCCACCAACGCCTGCTGTTCCGCTGAAAGCGGGATAAATTGGTGCTTGCTATAATGATTCATTGTTTCTCCTTTGCTTAACGTCCAACCGCCGGTCGACGCAAATCTATCAGCGCCGCCGTAATGCGGGTCAGCCATTGGCCCGTTTTCCAAAATTTCGTTTTTATTGCCCAAACCTAACGCCCACAACAGATTAAGAACAAAGCCGGCGTTTTCCGGGTTAATTACTAAATTACCGTTATTCTCGCCGTAAAGAAGTTTTTTCTGTTCGTCGGTTAAACCGCCGCGGCCGGCGTAAAGCGCTTCAAATTTTTCTTGAGCAACCACTCCTGATTCAACTAATTGTTTTCCCAAATTCCCTAATTTCACCGGTAATTCAACGCCGTCAAAAGGCGCAATTTTTTCTTCAAGAACAACATCCGCTGATAAACCTTCTTGAGTTTTTGAAACTTGTCCCGTAAAAGTCTTGCTTTCCTTCGATGTTTTTTCCGCTTTCGAACCGGCGTTATAAATAATCGCTCCGCCAATCAACAAAGCGGAAAAGAAAAGCGAAATCGGGATTAAATAATTTATTTTTTTGTTTTTAGGGAGTAACATTGGTTTTGATTTTTAACGCTAATTTTCCGCCGGAACTTTCTATATAAACTTCGCGCTCTATTAAGCCGATGCCGGCCGGGCCGTGAGCCGCCGGGTCAAAAATTACTTCGATGTCCGCTTCTTCGTTCGGCGCCAAGATCTGTTTTAATCTTGAATTGCCGTCGCCGTGACCGGGCATTCCGAACGGACCTTTTTTAACTTGCCCTGAGTTTATCGAAGAGTCGTTTTTCACAAAAAACGCTTCCGTGCACATACAGGAAGTGTAAATTTTATAAATAGTCAACGGTTCGGCCGCCGTATTTTTAATCTTAAAAGTATGCGAAACTTTTCCGGCCGCCATTGAAATTGTTCCAAAATCAAAAAGTGTATTTTCAGCCGAAATCGCCCCGCCGGTCGACAATGATTCGGAATCTTGACCGCCGCTCAAAAATTGTAAAAACCAAATCAACCCCAAAACTAAAATTGCCCCTAAAAAAGTAAAAATTATATTCTGATATTTTTTCATTTTATGGAAATTGTTTAGTTAATTAAACTATTTAATCAAATAAACAATTCATTAATTGATTAATTTTTCAATTCTCAAAATCTCATCAATCATTTTTTGCTCTCTCTTTTTGTTGGCGCCTTTCATCACTTGTTTAAAACAAGTATTTAAATGCCGCTTCAATAATTTACTATTGGCGGATTTCAAAAGCCCAATAACCGCCAAATTCTGTTGAAGAATATCTATGCAGTATTTATCGTCTTCCATCATTTTAATCACATTTTCTAAATGACTTCCCGCTTTTTTCAAAGCGACAATAATTTCTTTATCGTTTTTCATGATTTCCAGCATATACCTACCAGGTAGGTATTGTCAAGCCGTCCCAAAAATATGCTATAGCATATTTTTGGGACGGCTTTATTTTGATTTATTCAACTAAAAGCAGTGAAGCCATCACTCCAACGCCGAGAATAAAAAATATTAATTGACCGAAAGATTTTTTAAGGCCAACTTCTTTATGGAGTTCCGGTATCAAATCCGCGCAAGCGATATAAATAAATCCGCCGATAGTGAACGGAACAATTAAAAAAGAAAGATGGTCCATTTTGTTTTCAATGATTAAAACAAGTAAAGCACCGATTATCGCCGTCATTCCCGATAAAAGATTGAAAAACAAGGCTTTTAATCTGGAAAAACCTCCCCTAACAAGCACTCCGAAATCGCCGATTTCCTGGGGAATTTCGTGAAAAATAACCGCCAAAGTTGTGGTAATGCCTAACGGCAAACTGACCAAATAACTTCCGGCAATTACCATGCCGTCGATCAAATTATGCAAGCCATCGCCGATTAAATTAATGTAAGCGAAAGGTCGAGGGTGATGATGAACGGGATTTTCTTCTGGGTAGCATTCATGGCAATGTCGCCAATGAATGAATTTTTCCAAAACGAAAAAGGTCAAAATCCCCGAAAGAATGGAAAGGGAGATTTGCCAATTCAAATCGGAATTCTCTATCGCTTCCGGCAAAAGATGTAAAAAGGCGTCGCCCAGCAAACCACCGGCCGCGAAACTCACCAAAAAAAGCAAAAGCTTCTCCAAAAAAATTCTGTTAATTGCCAAAGCCAAAACGCCGAACAAAGAAATTGCGCTTACTAAAAAAACGCTGATTAAAGAATAAAGCCAAACGTCAAACATACCAATTTATTTTACCACTAAAATTTTAATCTGATAATTAAAACTCTCCGAACCGGCCGCGATTTTAAACCGGACAAAATATTCCCCTTCTTTATTCCAAAAATGAGAAACGGTCGTGCTTTCTCCTTCCTTAAGATCGCCGCTTTCTTTCTGCCCATCTCCCCACTCTATTTGATAATTAATTTCTTTTTGTTCTGTTTGATTAAATGGATTTTTAATAATAAAAGAAAGCGGAATGTTAATTTTCGTTAAATAGGCGAGAGATTTAATTAATAAGTCTCCGTTAATTATTGAATTGGGATTAACACTCAATACTTCACCCGTTGTTTTTACTACCGTCGCTGCCGTTTTTTCTTTTAATTCTCCTAAATTTGTGGCTGTTTTTTCTTTTAAATTTTCTAAATTATCTGTTATTTTCGATTTTAATTCCGAAGTTTTAAAATAACTAGTAAAAGAATTTGCCGTTTCTTTTCCTTTTTCAAAAACAACGGAAGAAAAATCGGAAAAATAATCTCCTACTTTTGATAAATTATTTGAAAAAATAAACCCGGGACCAAAACTGAAACTGAAAGTTTTTTCCTGTTTTAAACCGAAATAAATCAAAACCGAAACAGTCGCGATTATTAAACTTAAAATTATTATTTTGCGCATATTACATCTCTTTTAATTCTTCTATCCCTAATAAATTCAAGCCTTTTTTCAAAACAATCAAAGTTGCTTTAACGAGCGCCAATCT
>JAJZBA010000028.1 GCA_021799155.1 bacterium
TCAAAAAACAAAATTTTTTATCTCTACGATTTAAATAATCTTTCAAAAGTTTTCAATATTAACGCCGCTTTTAGCAATCTCAAAAGAAAATCCGCTATTACTCAAATCGCTTTCCATCCGGCCGATTCTAATAGACTAATTATCCAAGATAAAAATTCACTTAATCTTTTTGATTTAAATCGATTGCAATTGGAAACTATTATCAAAGAGCAAATAGTTTTTTGGACGATTAAAAATCCGAACATTTATTATATTAAAAAAACCAACGATCAACAACTAACGACTAACGACTATGTATTGTATTCTTTCAATTTAATTCTTAAAACCGATAGCCTAATTGCCCAATTGCCCAATTACCCGATTACTCGATTTATTATTTCTCCTGACGACAAAAAAATCGCTTTTTGGAGTAAAAATAATGAAATAAATATTTATTTTCTAGAAGATTATCGCTTGGGCATCAATAAAAAAGCCGGCGAAATGATTACTTTAAATATTTTCGAAAACCAAAAGATTAAAAATATTTCTTGGTATAAAGATTCTTATCATTTGCTGGTTGAACACGAAAAAGGGCTGGATTTTATCGAAATCGATAACCGATTACCGATTAATAAATACATCCTTGCCGAAAATGTTTCAAGTTACTATTACGATCCCAAACCGAATCGTCTCTATTTTGTCAAAGAAAATAAACTTTATTTTATCGAGATTTAACGTTCTGATCTATTTAATTTTTTCTTTTAAGGTTTCAATTTCCAATTTAAATTTTAAATTCCAATTTAAAACTTTCATTAAAAACAATATTTGCCAGTCCTCTTAAGAGGACTAATTACATATTTAAAAAACGCCACCGGCCTTTTCCTTTATAAGTAGGAAGTTTAGAAAAAGATTTCTTGTTATTTTTAAATTCCGGCCAGCTGGAATATTTTATTTTTTTATCTCTTTTGTCATAGCCGTATCCTAATATAATATCCTTTGCCGCGCTAATAGTATCGCCAGAAACTCCCAATAATTCTTTAATTTCATGGTATTTCTTTTTGTAACCAATTAGCTCAATAACGGCCATTCTTCTTAAAATAAGCGTTTTCTCATCACTGGTTAAAACTTTGTTAATAAATTGTTTTAAATCGTCTACCGACTGAATTTTCTTTATTTCTTTCAATAATCTCTCCCAGACGATTTTCTCTAAATTTTTATTTATTTTATTTCTTAAAACCACTGCCATATTTTAAATTATATCACAATCATAATAAAAATTATAACAACATTATAGTAATAAAAAGCAAAAAAATAATACTAATTCACTAGTCCTCTTAAGAGGACTAGTGAATTAGTAAAACTAAAATAAAATAAAAATAATAAAAAAATAATGAAAAGAATGGGAGGATAAAAAGAATAAAGAGAATGATATAAAAATGATATATAGAAATGATATAAAAGTTATAAATTATAAAAGAATTATAAAAAGCGAACTTTTATGCTATGGGATAAAAAAGTCTGCTTTCAGTTTCTTTTCTTATTGAAAAATCGGTAAATAATTAAAAAGGTCAATCCGCCCAATAAATCAAAAAACAAATCGCTCAAGGTGTCGGCGGCGCCGAGTTGTAAAAATTCCGAGTAGCCGCGGGAAGAAATTAAAACATCGTAAAAAAATTCAAAAAATTCCCAGAAAACGCCGATTAAAGCGACGAAAGACAAAATTACAACTGTGAGGCGGGAAAATTTTTGATTAATCGATTCTTTGGAAATTGGAAATTGGAGATTGAAAATTAAGGCGCTAGCCGCCATTGCCACCCAGAAGCCGCCCAAAAAATGCATCGGCATATCAAACCAAAGATAAACCCAATACCAGTAATTAATTAGTGCAAGAATATGAAGAAAAAGGATAAAAACTAAAAGACCAATAATGAATTTTAGAGAAATCACGTTTGATTTTATCGTTTCTTCCATTGCGGCGCTCGCCTTGCTTTTTTCAGACCGTATTTTTTACGCTCAACCATTCTGGCGTTGCGAGTAAGATAGCCTATGCGGCGCAGACGTTTTTGAAATTCAGGGTTGAATTTAAGCAAAGCCCGCGAAATACCTAAACGAACCGCTTCGGCCTGGGCTTTGATACCTCCGCCTTTAACTTTTACCGACGCCCCCAGTTTATCGTCAATTTTCATTTTTTCCAAAGGCGAAATAACGGCGTTTTGAAGCCTTAAAAGCGGAAAATAATCGGCAAGATTTCTGTTATTAATTTCAATGCCGGTTTTTTTCGTAAAAAGCCTTACCCGCGCTATTGCCGTTTTCCGACGGCCAACGGCCTCGAAATACTTTTCTTTTTTAACTGGCATTTCTTTCTTGATTTTTGCTGTTTGTTTTGCTTTCTCCATTATCTCGTATTACCCTACTAATTTACGAATTTCTACTAATATTACTAATATTAGTAATATTTGTAATAATTAATAAATTAGTAGAATCTATTCTATTATTAATTTCTTAATTCTTTTTGCTCTTAATTTATTCTTCGGCAACATTCGCATCACCGCCAGACGCAAAACTGCGGCTGGTCCTTTTTTTTGCCAAAATTTCTCCAACGTCTGTTCTTTTAAATGGCCGATTTGAGTCGTGTGACGGTAATAAGTTTTCTGCTTCATTTTTTTTCCGCTGACTTCCATTTGGGCGATATTTTTAACAATTACTTTATCGTCGCCTTCAAGCCGCGGCTCGTATTTCGGATTTTTCTTGCCTTGCAAAATAACCGCGATTTCGCTGGCTAATCTTCCGAGTTTTTTGTTTGTGGCATCAATAATGTAATCCAATTTGACTTACAACTTACAACTTACGACTTACGACTTTTTCGTCGTTAGTCGTTGGTCGTTAGTTGTTGGTTAATTTATTTCTTTCCTTCAATAATCATTTGTTCGATGTTTTTCGGCACTTCTTCATAATGATCAAATTCCATAGTGAAAGTTCCGCGACCCTGCGTCATTGATCTTAACTTCGTTGCGTAGCCGAACATTTCGGACAACGGTACCTTAACATCAATAACTTTAACATTCATTCTGTCGGAAATGTTTTCAATTCGGCCGCGTTTGGCGTTTAAATCGCCGGTAACATCGCCTAAAAATTCCAAAGGAGTGATTACCTGAACTTTCATCATTGGTTCCAAAATTTTCGGATTCGCTCTTTTAGCCGCCTCCTGAAGCGCCATAGCGCCGGCGATTTTAAAAGCGATTTCCGAAGAATCAACTTCATGGAAAGAACCGTCATAAAGCGTGACTTCGATATCCGTCAAAGGATAGCCCGCTAAAATACCTTTAGTAAGCGCTTCTTTAACTCCTTTTTCTACAGCCGGAATAAATTCTTGTGGAATAATTCCGCCTTTAATTTGGTTAACATAAACAAAACCCTTGCCTCGTTCTAATGGTTTCACTTTTAACCAAACGTGGCCGTACTGGCCGCGACCGCCGGACTGCCGGATATATTTTCCTTCGGCCTCGCTTTCGGTGGTAATTGTTTCCTTATAAGCAACCTGGGGGCGACCGATATTCGCCTCAACTCCGAATTCTCTTTTAGTCCGGTCAATAATAATTTCAAGATGCAACTCTCCCATTCCGGAAATAATTGTTTCTCCCGTGTCCGGATCGCCGGCCACCCTAAAAGTCGGATCTTCTTCCGATAATCGATGAAGCGCGAAGCCCAATTTTTCCTGGTCAGCCTTAGTCTTAGGTTCAATTCTAACAGAAATCACCGGTTCAGGGAAGATAATTTTTTCCAAAACAATCGGGTTATCGGGGGCACATAAAGTGTCGCCGGTGGAAGTGCCTTTCAAACCGACCGCCGCGCCTAAATCGCCGGCAAACATTTCTTCAACCTCTTCACGCTGGTTAGCGTGCATTCGAACAATTCGGCCAATTCGCTCTTGATTGCCGGTTGACGAATTTAAAACATAAGAACCTCTTTTCAGTATTCCGCTGTAAACTCTAAAAAAAGTCAGACTGCCGACAAAAGGATCGGTGGCGATTTTAAAAGCTAAGGCAGTCAAGGGCTCCTTGTCATCGGGCCGGCGGATAATTTCTTCTTCAGTTTTCGGGTGCGTGCCTTTTATTGGTTTAATTTCCATCAAATCAAGCGGCGAAGGCAAATAATCTAAAACCGCATCAAGAAGCAATTGCACTCCTTTATTTTTTAAAGCCGAGCCGCAAAAAACCGGAATCAACTGGCTGTTAATTGTCGCTTTTCTTAAAGCCGATTTAAACTCATCGATGGAAATTTCTTTTCCTTCAAGATATTTACGCATTAATTCCTCATCAGTTTCGGCAATTCTTTCCACTAATTCAACTCTATATTTTTCGCTTTCCGCTTTTAATTCCTCCGGAATTTCCTTTTCAATAATTTTTTCGCCGCGCTCGCCTTCAAAATAAAACGCTTTCATCGTTAATAAGTCCACAATTCCTTCAAAATTCGCTTCCAATCCTATCGGTAATTGCAAACGAACGGCGTTCGGATTAAGTCTTTCCAAAATCGAACGGAAAGAATTTTCAAAACTCGCTCCCATTCTATCGAGTTTATTAATAAAACAAATCCGCGGCACCTTGAATTTATCCGCTTGATGCCAGACGGTTTCCGATTGCGGCTCAACGCCGGCAACGCCGTCAAAAACGACCACCGCGCCGTCAAGAACGCGCAAAGAACGCTGAACTTCAACTGTAAAATCGATATGTCCCGGAGTATCAATAATATTAATACGATGCTCATGAGCCTGACGGATTTTTTGTTTTTCTTCGTCATTAGCCGCAGTTTTTAAAAAATAAGTCGGCGTCCAAAAACAAGTCGTGGCCGCGGCGGTAATGGTTATTCCCCTTTCTCTTTCCTGTTCCATCCAATCCATAATCGCTTGGCCTTCGTGAACTTCGCCGATTCGATGCGAAATGCCGGTATAAAAAAGAATCCGTTCGGAAACGGTTGTTTTACCGGCGTCGATATGGGCAATAATTCCTATATCGCGATATTTTTCTAAAGGATACTGTCGCATAATAAATAATTTAAAATTTAAAATTAGAAATTAAAAATTATCGGGCGAAGTGCGCAAACGCTCTATTCGCTTCCGCCATCTTATGAACGTTTTGTTTTTTCTTTATCGCCGCGCCTTCGTTTTTGGAAGCGGCAATCAATTCTTCCGCCAATTTTTTATCCATTGACTGTCCCTTTTTTGAACGCGCCGCTTCAATAATCCAATGGCACGCCAAAAAGAATTTTCTTTCCGGTCTGACTTCTCTCGGCACCTGATAATTGGCGCCGCCGACTCGCTTGGATACAACCTCTAAAAGCGGCGAAGCATTTTCAAGGGCTTTTTCAAAAATCGACAGCGGTTCTTCCTTGCTCTGCTTCTGAATGTTTTCAAAAGTTTTATAAAGAACTTTTTCCGCCGCCGTTTTTTTACCTTTTTCCATTAAATAATTAATAAAACGGCCAACAGCCACGCTATTATATTTAACATCAGGTTGATGAATTTTTTTGTATTTTCGTTTTTTACGCATAATTTTCCTACTAATTTACGAATTTCTACCAATATTTATTGCTAATTTATTATTAGTAAAATTCGTAATGATTAGTATGTTGGTAGGGTCTATTTTGATTTCTTCACTCCGTACTTACTCCTTTCCTGTTTTCGGCCTTCTGTGCCGGTGGTATCCAATACCCCTCGCACAATATGGTATTTCACACCCGGCAAATCTTTGACTCTGCCGCCTCGTAACAAAACAATCGAATGTTCCTGCAAATTATGGCCAATTCCCGGGATATAAGCAGTTACTTCCATACCGTTAGTCAAACGCACTCTGGCAACCTTTCGCAATGCCGAGTTCGGCTTCTTGGGAGTGGTGGTAAAAACTTTCAAACAAACTCCTCTTTTGAAAGGAGAGCTTGAATAAACCGGTCTGTTTTTGACCGTGTTAAAATAAAAACTCATCGCCGGCGCTTTAGTTTTTTTAACGGCGCTTTTTCTTCCCTTTTTAATTAATTGTCTGATAGTCGGCATGTTTCTTTGCTTCGCTCAGTCAAAATCAAAAATCAAAAATAAAAAATAAAAAAGACTGGCTAACAGCACTGTATAGAATAACAAAATCAACAAAATATTGTCAATAACTTAAAATCCGAAATGCCGGCCGGTGACAATCCAAAAAAGAGATTTCGCCAAAATCGGCAAAAGATAAAAAGCTAAAATCAAAGCCAGAAAAATTCCGACAAAACCTATTCCTTCCAAAATACGGCGGGCTTTGGGAAATAAATCCATAAAAACTTTCGAACCGTCGAGCGGCGGCAAGGGAACAAGATTAAAAAGGCCGAGAAAAATATTGATATAAACAATTATCGACAGCGCCATTAAAAACACCGGAGAAAAAGCGTAGCCCAGTGTTCCAATGGAAGCGATTCTTAAAAATATTCCCAAAATCAAAGCAATTAAAAAATTAGCCGTCGGACCGGCAACGCCAACTTTCAAGGAGCCGTATTTTTGGTCTCTTAAATTTAAGGGATTATAAGGAACCGGCTTTGCCCAACCAATAAAAATTCCGCCGTAAAACAATAAAAAAAGCGGGATAATCACCGTCCCCATCAAATCAATGTGCGACAAGGGATTTAATGTCAGCCGGCCGGCGTCTTTGGCGGTAGAGTCGCCGAGTTTATAAGCGATAAAGCCGTGGGCATATTCATGAAAAGTGGCGGAAAGAAT
>JAJZBA010000029.1 GCA_021799155.1 bacterium
AAATTTTTGCATTATTGCTGATAGTTCATTATTTTTTAGTGAAATCCGAGAAGGAATCAAAAGATATATGATTAAAAAAATTAAAAATATTTTTTTAGACGATGCAGATTCGAAATTAAAGATTTTTAAAAATTTTATTTGGTTGTTTATCGGAAACGCGGGAGGTCGTTTATTAAAGGCGGTGATTGTTATTTATGCGGCAAGAAAACTTGGCGCGGAGGGATACGGAATTTTTTCTTATGCCTTGGGCTTGGCCGGTTTCTTTGTTTTTTTTAAAAATATCGGAGTTGATGCTATTTTAACTCGCGAAGTGGCAAAACAGCCGGAAAAAGAGGGCTATTATTTTTCAACGGCTTTTTGGATAGAAATTGTTTTATTAATTATAACCGGTTTGCTTATTATTTTTGTCGCGCCATTGTTTAGCGGCGTTAAGGAGGCTATTGTGCTATTGCCTTTTGTGGCGCTAATTCTTATTTTTGACGATTTGCGCGATCTTTTCGTTGCTTTTTTTCGCGGCAAAGAAAAAATGGAATTAGAGGCGGTTATTGTCGTTGTGGGCAATATCGCTTTGGTGGTATTCGGCTTTATCGCTTTATATTTTTTATCAACCCCAAAATCATTTACTATTGCGAATGCGGCAGCTTCTTTAATTGGAGTTGTTACCTCAGCATTTCTATTGAAGAAGTTTTTAAAAGGAATAGTTGTTAATTTTGCTAGAAATTTGGTAGTGCCGATATTAAAATCCGCTTGGCCGTTTGCGATTGCCGGATTTGCCAGTATGTTTTTATTTAATATCGATATTATGATGCTTGGTTGGTGGCGAAGCGCCGAGGAAATAGGATTTTATTCGGCGGCGCAAAAAATTGTTGGCATATTAACTATGTTTTCCGGATTTGTGGCGACAGCAACTTTCCCGGGTTTATCGCGCCTGGCTTATTCTGACCAGAAAAAAATGAAGAATCTTTTAGAGAAGACCCTGAAAATAATTTTTATTATAACTTTTCCTTTGATAATTGGAGGATTTTTACTTAATGATTCTATTATCCGATTTTTGTTTGGCCAAGATTATTTACCGGCTAGTGAGGCTTTTACAATCCTCCTTTTTTCAATTTTAGCGGTTAATGCAATGCCTGTACTTGCTAATTTTTTATTCGTATTTGATAAACACGCAAAAGCAATAAATTATGCGATCATCGCTTCGGTATGCAACATCGCTTTTAATTTTTTACTGATTCCTAATTACGGAATTAAAGGAGCGGCAACAGCGACTCTAATTTCTTTTTTTGTTTATATTATTTTACTTTGGCGGGAAGGGAAAAAAATTTACAATTTCAAAATTTTATACGGATTAAAGAATTCAATGATTGCCGCTTTAATTATGGGAATTTTAGTTTATTCTTTTAAAACAATAGGAATTAATATCTTAATCAATATTATTATTTCTGGTGTGTTTTATTTCGCGACCCTTTATTTTTTAAAGGAAAAACTATTAATAGAAATTTTAGAAACGATTAATTTGTTAAAGGTTAAAAATAAATGAAAATTCTGCATATTTCACCGACTTATTTTCCGGCTCACCGTTACGGCGGACCAATTAAAAGCGTTCACGAATTGAATAAAGGATTGGTTAAATTAGGAGCCGATATTACTGTTTATACGACCAATATGGATAGTTCTGGCGTCTTAGATATTCCGCTTTATCAAGAGGTTAACGTTGATGGAGTAAGGGTTTGGTATTTCCCGATAACTTTTCGGCCGTGGGAATATTCTTATAATCTTCATCGGGCCTTATCAAAAAATATAAAAGATTTTGACATCGTTCATATTACTTCGGTTTTTTTATCAGCTTCAACACTGGGTGCTTATTACGCAAGAAAATTTAAAAAACCTTATATTATTTCTCCACGAGGAAATTTTATGCAGGAGCCGCTCAAATTCAGTTCTTTAAAAAAGAAAATTTATATAAATTTAATTGAAAAGAGAAATTTGGCCGAAGCAAGCGCAATTCATTTTACGATTGAAAAAGAAAAAGATGATTATTTGAAATTAGGCTTGCCGCTGAGAAAAGCCATTATTATTCCCAATAGTCTTGATATGGGAAAATTCAATACTATCACGCGTGATAGTATTGAATTTAGAAAAAAATTTAATATTCCGGTTGATAAAAAAGTTATTTTATTTCTTGGTCGTTTGCATCCGATAAAAGGTTTAGATACTTTAATTCCGGCTTTTGCCGAAGTTTTGAAAAAAGAGCCGAAAGCGATTTTGGTTTTGGCCGGACCGGATGACGGACATTATCGCTCTAAAATAGAAGCGATAATCGCGGAACAACGCGGACTTAACGCGGACTTTCGCGGATTAGCAAATAATATCAGCGTAAATCAGTCAAATCAGCATAAATCAGCGTCTTATAATATAATTTTTACCGGAATGCTTTTAGGAAACGACAAAATCGCGGCTTATCGCGAAAGCGATATTTTTGTTTTGCCGTCTTACTCGGAGAATTTTGGAATGGTGGTTGTTGAGGCGATGGCCGCGGAATTGCCTGTTGTGATTACCAAAGGCGTCGGCATTTCAAACGAAGTTGAAAAAGCGGGCGCTGGTATTGTGGTTGAAAAAGATGTTAATCAAGTAGCGGAAGCGATTTTGAAAATTTTGAATAATCCGGAATTAGCAAAAAAAATGGGAGAAAACGGCAGGAAATTAGTTGAAACCGAATTTTCCGGCGAAAAAGTAGCGGAAAAGTGGATAGAAGAATATAATAAAATCTTAATTGATTATGAAAAAAGACGATAAAAAACATCTTATTATTGGCACTGGTGAAGTTGGATCTTCTTTATTTAAAGTTTTAAGGCCGCATTATAATATTTTTTTACGCGATAAGGACGATGATTTAAGCGGGAAATTTGACGTAATTCATATTTGCTATCCACTAATAAAAAATTTTATAAATATTACGAAAAATTATATTAAAGAATATAATCCCAAATTAGTGATTATTCATTCAACGGTTTCGGTTGGCACTACAAGAAAAATTTCGGCAATGGCGGTGCATAGCCCGGTTCGCGGCGTTCATCCTAATTTGGATAAAGGCATAAAAACATTTGTTAAGTATTTCGGCGGCAAAAAAGCAAGAGAAGCGGCAAAAATATTTTCAGATATCGGCATAAAAACTCAATGCTTTGCGAAGCCGGAAACGACGGAATTGTTGAAAATTTTAGATACTACTTATTACGGCTGGAATATTGTTTTTGCCAAAGAAGTTAAAAGAATCTGCGATAAAATGAAATTAGATTTTGATGAAGTTTATACAATTGCAAATAATGATTATAATGTCGGGTATATAAAATTGGGGAAACCGAATGTTGTGAGGCCGGTATTAAAGGCAATGCCCGGCAAAATCGGCGGGCATTGTATTGTTCCAAATTGCGATTTATTAGATAATTGGATAACCAAAACAATAAAAGAAAGAAATAAAAGATATTGAAATGAGGACTTTTCTTAGCGTAATAATTTTAACCTACAACGAAGAAATTCATATTGAGCGATTATTGAAAAACATTGTTGACTGGGCCGATGAAATTTTTATTATTGATTCTTATTCAACGGATAAAACTTTGGAAATAGCCAGGCAATATGGCGCTAAAATTGTTCAGCACAAATTTGAAAATCAAGCTCAGCAATTTAATTGGGCTTTGGATAATTTAGAAATCAAAAATGAATGGATTTTACGGTTGGACGCGGATGAATATTTGACGGAGGAACTGAAAAACGAAATAACTCAAGAACTTAATAACTTAATAACAAAAAATATAAACGGCTATTACATCAAGCGTCGCGTATACTTTATGGGTCGCTGGATAAAACACGGCGCGTATTATCCGGTTTGGTTTTTGCGGTTATTCAGAAAAGGCAAAGCGCGCTCAGAGCAAAGAGAAATGGATGAACATCTTGTTTTATTGGAAGGCGAGGCGGGAAAATTGAAAAATGATTTTATTGACGAAAATTTAAAAGATTTAACGTGGTGGACGGAAAAACATAATAATTATTCTTCACGGGAAGCGGCCGCGGTTTTGGCAGGCGACTTTGGAATTAATAAAAAGAAATTTTATTATAAATTGCCGTTATTTTTCCGTGCTTGCTGGTATTTTTGTTATCGCTATTTTCTGCGCCTTGGATTTTTAGACGGCAAAGAAGGTCTGATATTCCATTTTCTCCACGCTTTTTGGTATAGGTTTTTGATTGACGCGAAGATTTACGAAAAACGGAAAATGTTGAAAAAATAGGAAAAATAACATATATTTTACATATGGATATAAAAAGCGCTATTGAAAATAAGACAATTTTAGTAACTGGTGGAACCGGTTCTTTTGGCAATGCGGTTGTTGACCGCCTCTTAACTTTAAATCCTAAAAAAATCATTATTTTTTCCCGCGATGAAAAGAAGCAGTTTGATATGGGGAATAAATATAATAGCGATAAATTAAGATTTGTTTTAGGCGATGTCAGGGATAGAGATTCTATTTCTCACGCGATGTATGAAGTTGATTATGTTTTTCACGCTGCGGCTTTAAAACAAGTGCCGAATTGCGAATTTTTCCCAATGGACGCAATTAGAACCAATTCCATTGGCGCGCATAATGTTATCGATGCCGCTGTTGAAAATGGCGTTAAAAAAGTGGTTGTGCTTTCCACAGATAAAGCAGTTCACCCTATCAATGTAATGGGAATGAGCAAGGCGTTGATGGAAAGAATAATGGTTGCCGCCTCGCGGGAAAAACGTGGAGAAACGGAATTGTGCGGCACAAGATACGGTAATGTGATGTACACCCGCGCCTCGGTGATACCTTATTTTATTGATTTAATGAAGGGTGGTAAGCCATTGACTGTTACTAATAAAAAAATGACAAGATTTTTAATGCCCTTAAGCGATTCCGTTGATTTAGTTTTATACGCTTTAACGCAGGGCGAAAATGGTAGTATTTATGTTAGAAAATCTCCAGCCGCGACAATTGGCGATTTGGCGCAGGCATTGGTTGAAATTTTTGATTATAAAAAAGGCATTGAAGAAATTGGAATCAGGCCGGGCGAAAAAATGTATGAAGAATTGGTTTCGCGCGAGGAGGTTGCCAGAGCGGAAGATAAAGGAGATTATTTCCAAATAAAGCCAGAAGTGCCGGGAATGGATTATCGCCAATATTATTTTAAGGGCATAGATGGCAGTCATATTTTGCCGGAAGAGGGCTATAATTCTGCAAATACTCAGCAATTAAATATTGAAGAGATTAAGAATCTTTTACTTTCATTAAATGAAATTCAAGAAGAACTTAAAAATTGGAATAACCGGCAGTAATGGATTTGTCGGGAGTCATATTGTTTCGATTTTAAAAAAACGAGGCGCGGAATTGTCTTTTTTCGATTTGCCGAAAAATGATTTATTAAAGCCCGGGAAAAATCTTGAAAATTTTGTTAAAGATAAAGATGCGATAATTCATGCGGCTGCCGTAAATAGGGGGTCGGATGAAGAAATTATTTCCGGCAGTGTTATCGCTACTTACAATTTAATTTCAGCGATTAAAAAATTAAAAAAATGGCCGAAGTTAATATTTTTATCATCGATTCAGGCAGAAACGGAAACTTTGTACGGCAAAAGCAAGCGCCTAACCGAAATTATGCTTGAGGATTTTTCCGAAAGAACAAAAACGCCAATTTCGATTTTTCGGCTTACTAATGTCTTCGGAGAAGATTGCCGGCCGTTTTATAATTCTGTAGTTGCAACTTTTTGCTATCAGGCGGCAAAAGGAAAAGAATTAACCATCAATCCGGAAAGCAAAAATAAAAAAATAAATTTAATTTATGTCGGCGATGTCGCTCAAATTATCGCAAAAGAAACATTTATTAACCGCAAAAATCAATTTTATTTTAAACGTGTCGATTCAAAAAATGAAATTTCGGTTGGTGATTTGGCGAAACTTATACAAAATTTTAAAAATAAACCAAAATTAAAAAATAAGTTTGAAAAAGATTTATATAAGACTTATTTATCATATTTATAATTTTTAAAATTATGCCTATGGAAAATTTACCCCAAAATTTATTTAAAGAAAGTGAGGAAGATAAAAATCCGCTTAAAGAAAAACTGGAAGCAGAAAAAATTGGCTATAGAAAAAATACCATCGAAGAATATTCGATAGCAGGTGGCAGAGGATTATCAGCATACGAGAAATTTTTTAATTTTAACAGAAAAGAATTAGAAGGTATGGATATTTTAGATTTAGGAGCAGGAGCAGAAGTAAAATTTGCTAAAGAAATAGAACAATCTGGCATTAAAACCAATATTGTTTCATTAAGTCCGGATTTTGCTGAATTACGTCATAGAAAGAAAGCATTAAATTCGTATCCTGAAGCAAAATTAATTACTGCGATAGGACAAGAATTACCCTTTAAGCAAGAAAGTTTTGACAGAATATTTATGTATCACGTTTGCGAGCATTTAAGCTTAGAAAATTTAGTAAAAGTTATAGCAGAAATTGCAAGAGTATTAAAAAATGGTGGACGGGGAGATATTGGGCCAATTTTGGGATTTCAATATGAAAAGATAGTAAATGACAAGAATTTAATGGATATCTTGCAAAAAAATGGAATAAAAATAAATGAAGAAATTATTCCATCAGAAATTAT
>JAJZBA010000030.1 GCA_021799155.1 bacterium
CCGATCTTGAATATGAAAATTGCCATCTTAGGTTTCGGCCTTGAAGGAAAATCATTATTAAAATTTCTTCAAAAATCGCCGCAATTTAAAAAAGCCGATATTTCTATTCTAGACAAGAAATTCGACAAAAATTATTTAAAAAATCTCGAGCGGTTCGATATTGTTTTCCGTTCGCCCGGCGTGCCTTATAATTTGCCGGAAATCCAAAAAGCCATCAGAAATGGGACGAAGTTTTCCAGTGGCACAAAATTATTTTTTGAAGAAGTTGTTCGGCGCGGCTCACCGCAAGTCATCGGCATTACCGGCACCAAGGGCAAAGGCACGACTTCAACCCTGCTTTATAAAATTCTTAAAGCCGCCGGCAAAGACGCTTATTTGGCCGGCAATATCGGTAAGCCGGCAATTGAAATCCTGCCAAAACTAAAAAATAATTCTATTGTTATTTTGGAACTTTCCAGTTTCCAGCTTTGGGATTTTCACCCCCACACCAAACGAGAATCGGCGCTTTTAGCGCAAAAAAATAATTATTCTCGTTATGGTGTGGGGGTAAATCATTCGCCCGATATTACCGTTGTCTTAGATATTTTTCCGGACCATTTGGATAGTCATAAAAATTTCTCCGAGTATCTCAATGCCAAAACTAATATCGCTAAATGGCAAAGAAAAACGGATAAAATTTTTTATTTTAGCGATAATAAATATTCAAAACTGGTTGCTCAAAAAAGTCCAGCTAAAAAAATCGCCGTTAATTCGGAACATTCGAATAAATTCGCAAATTTGGATTATATTCTTAAAATCCCTGGCCGCCATAATCTTAAAAATGCGATAATGGCAACAACAGTCGCTTCATCGCTCGGTTGCCCGAAAAATAAAATAATTACAACTGTCAAAAATTTCCACGGCAACGAACACCGATTAGAACTTATTCGTACTATTCACCTTCATTCGGGTTGCGTTATTAAATTTTACAACGATTCTGCTTCAACTAACCCTCAGACCGCGGCCGCGGCAATCCGCGCTTTTCCAAATCAACCAAAGATTTTAATCGCCGGCGGCAAAGATAAAAATCTTGATTACTCCCCTCTTGCTCAAGCCCTTAAAAATTCCGATACAAAATTAATTATTCTTTTCGGTGAAAATAAAAAAAAGATTAAGTATCAAGTGTCAAGTATCAAGTGTCAAATAAAATTAGTCAAAGATTTAAAATCGGCTGTCCAGCTCGCCTACAAAACCGCTAAATCTCTAATCGCTAAACCCTATAATCTAAACCCTATTATTATATTCTCCCCCGCCTCCGCCAGTTTTGATATGTTCCGCGATTATAAAGAAAGAGGAAAAAAATTCAAGGAAATAGTAAAAAAATTAAAATAAGTGCCGATTTATAAACGGTCAAAGAAATATGCGATCGCATATTTCTTAGACCGATGACAAAATTTGAAAAATATTTCAAAATCAGATAAAATTGATAATGTATGCGGGCGTGGTGTAGCCCGGTCTAACACGCCTCCCTGTCACGGAGGAGATCGCCGGTTCAAATCCGGTCGCCCGCGCAACCACAATGAAAATCAAAACTTCCTCTCAAAAACTTGAAGAACTCTTAACTCGCGGTGTTGAAGAGATAATCAACAAAGAACATCTCAAAAAAAGACTCCTTACCGGAGAAAAATTAAGAATCAAATTCGGAATCGACCCGACCGCTCCCGATATTCATTTGGGACATACCGTACCGCTTAGAAAATTGAAACAATTCCAGGAATTGGGGCATAAAATTGTTTTAATAATCGGCGATTTTACGGCTCAAATCGGCGACCCGTCGGGCCGGGCGGAGGCGCGAAAACCCCTTTCAAAAAAAGAAATTGTTAATAATTTTAAAAAATATCTTTTTCAAGCCGGAAAAATAATCGATATTAATAAAACCGAAATCCATTACAACAGCGAATGGTTCGAAAAAGAAGGAACGATTCGTCTTCTGGAATTATCGCGCGCCGGAAGCATCCAGCAAATTCTACGCCGCGCCGATTTTCAAAAACGAATTGCCGAAGGCCGCGATATTAGCCTGCTGGAAATTTTATATCCCCTTTTTCAAGCTTACGATTCGGTGAAAGTCAAATCAGATTTAGAAGTCGGCGGCACCGATCAAAAATTTAATCTTTTAATGGGCCGAAGAGTGCAAAGACATTACCAAATGCCGGAACAAGATATTATGCTCACGCCCTTGCTGGAAGGCATCGACGGCGTCAGAAAAATGAGTAAAAGTTACGGAAATTATATCGCACTTGATGAAACGCCGAACATTATGTTTGAGAAAATAATGCGTTTACCCGATAATCTTATTATAAAATATTTTCTGATTTGCACCGACAAATCTGAAAATGAAATTAAAAAAATCAAAACAGGAATAGAGCGTAATCAGATTAATCCTCGCGACGCCAAAATAGAACTGGCAAAAGAAATTGTCACTCTTTATCACGGAGAAAAAACCGCCCAAAAATCCGAAAAAGAATTTAATCGGATTTTTAAAGAAAAAGAACTGCCGACAAAAATACCTGCAATAACAATCAAAGAAAAAAGTCTTAATATTTTGGATTTATTGGTAAAAACCAAACTCGCCTCTTCAAAATCCGAAGCCAGAAGATTAATTGAGCAAGGCGGAGTAAGAATAAACGGCGAAGTTCAAAAAGATTGGAAAAAACAAATAGAAATAAAAAAGGGGATGATGATTCAGGTTGGTAAAAGAAAATTTTCTTCAATCTATCAATCCTAATTCCTGAAAAGTTTTTTTGTAAATTTCAACCGCCATTATTGCTTCGTTTTGATTCAAGATAAAATCCGGCTCATTGGCAATTCGATGGCGCAGCTTATGAACTTGCCGGATTTCTTTTATATTGGAAATCTGCGCTTCGGTGATTTGCTCGAAAATTTCGTCCAAATTTCTCCCTTGATAACCGGCCATTTTCAAAATTTCGTGTAAAATTCGGTCGCATTCTAAAATTGCCAATTTTAATTGATTGGCTTCTCCCGCTTTTAATCTTTTCTGGATTTGTTTCCAGGCCTTTAATGTTCGACGCTTGGAAATATTTTTAGCGCCTAAAATATCAAAATAATATTCAATTTTATCGCCGATAATGTTAAGCTTGGCGATAAAATAAATAATAAAACTCAAGAAGAATAAAGAAATAAAAAGTGAAACAACTTGAAAAATCAATAAATTCTCTACGAAAAAATTTATAATATTTCTAATCATAATAAGGCTTAATATTATCCAAGAAAGGTATAGTTAACTATACTGGTATAGTTGATTATACCGCTTGTAATTTTTCGTAATATTGCCCGATTCCCAAAACATCGGCTTCTCGAAACGGTTTACCAATAAGTTGAAAACCAACCGGCAACTTACGACCGTCTTTAGTTGTTAGTCGTTGGTTGTTAGTCGTTGGGATGGATATTGCCGGCAATCCCGCCAAATTGACCGGAATGGTAAAAATGTCAGAAAGATACATTTGAAGCGGGTCGTCAGTTTTTTCACCAATTTTGAAAGCCGACGTCGGCGAAACCGGCGTTAAAATTACATCGACTTCTTTAAACGCCCTATCAAAATCTTCTTTAATCAATTTTCGGACTTTTTGCGCTTTGGAATAATAAGCGTCATAATAGCCTGCCGATAAAACAAATGTTCCTAAAATAATTCTTCTTTTTACTTCTTCGCCAAAACCCTCACCCCGAGTTTTAAAATAAATCTCTTTTAAAGTTGTCGCTTTTCGCTTTTCGCTTGTCGCTCGGCTATAACGGATGCCATCAAAACGAGCGAGATTTGCGCTGACTTCGGCCGGCATAATAATGTAATAACAAGACAAGGCGTATTTTGTGTGCGGCAAGCTAATTTCTTTAAATTCTATTTTTAATGATTTAAGCAGTTTAATTGTTTCTTCAATCGCTTCGGAAACATTTTTATCCAAACCCTCGATAAAATATTCTTTCGGAATCCCAATTCTTAATTTTCTAATATTTTCAAGTTTCGGATTTAAAAGTTCGTCATCATTATATTGAAAATTAACTGAAGTGGCGTCAAGTTCGTCTCTGCCGCTAATTTCTTTAAACAAAATCGCCGCGTCTTCGACGGTTTTGGTAATCGGGCCGACTTGGTCCAAACTCGAAGCCATTGCAATCAAACCGTATCTTGAAATTGCGCCGTAAGTCGGTTTTAAACCGATTACGCCGCAAAAACCGGCCGGTTGCCTAATTGAACCGCCAGTATCCGAACCCAAAGCCGCCAACGCCATATCAGCAGAGACGGCCGCCGCCGAGCCGCCGGAAGAACCGCCCGGCACTCTTTCTAAATCAATTGGATTTCTTGTAATTTTGAAAGCTGAATTTTCCGTTGAAGAACCCATGGCGAATTCATCCATGTTGGTTTTCCCCAAAAATATCGCGCCGGCTTCTTTTAATTTTTTAATCACCGTTGCGTCATAACTCGCCCGATAATTTTCCAAAATTTTTGAAGCCGCGGTCGCCGGTTCGCCTTCAATTAAAATATTGTCTTTAATCGCCAGCGGCGCGCCCGCCAAAATTTTTAAATCTTTTCCCTCGGCTAACTCAACGTCAATTTTATTTGCCTGCGACAAAGCTAAATCTTTAGTTAACCGCAAATAAGCGTTAATTTGTGAATCATTTTTCTTAATATAATCAAAAAACGCCTTTGTAATTTCAAAAGCGGAAAACTGTTTCGATGCCAGCCCTTCGTGAAATTTCTTAATTGTGAGATTATTTAAAAAATCCATATTTGTAGATTCGCATGTATTTCGTAGTTTTGAATCGGTCATTATTCAAACACCGGCGGTATTTTTAGATAACCATTTTCCTCCTCCGGAAATTGTCCTCTTAAGAAGACCGGCGACGTCCGACGACCAACAAATGTTTCATCATCGTTTCTAAATATATTTTTTTCTACGGTCCCGCCGGCAAGCGGCTCGACGTTTTCGGTATCCGCTTCTTTAAGCTCTTCGAAATAAGCCAAAATTTCCTGAAGGTTTTTTATCAACTTCTCTTCTTTTTTCTCTTTGAGCTCAAGCCTTGCCAATTCCGCCAGATATTCCAAGGTTTGTTTAGAAAGTTTAGACATTATATTATTTTAATGTTTTTTAGCGGTTTTATAAACCCCCACACTAAACGAAAATCGGTGTTTTCGGCACAAAAATATAATTTATCCTCGTTTAGTGTGGGGGTAAAGCTCGTAAATTTCTTCAACGGTTGTCGCGTTTTCGGCTGATTTATCAGGACGCCATCTTAAGAATTTAGGAAATCTCAATGCCAAACCGCCTTTTTTGATTTTATCTTTAGCAACTACATGAACCGGACTGACGGTAATTTCGGCTCCGGAAACTTCCATCACAATTTTCGGCTCAAACCAGACATCAACTTTCATTCCGGTTTCCACTAATTTATGTTTCTCGCTTAATTTATATTTCTCAAACATCTTCGGCAATTTAGCCAAAGTTGCATCGGTAAGGCCGGTGCCGACTTTGGTAAAGGAATAATATTTATTTTCTTTCGGATCGTAAGCCGCCGCCAGAAGCGAACCATAAGTTTTCGCTCTTCTGCCTGTTCCGTATAAAGCTCCGACAACTACCAAATCGAAAGTGTCGGCCAATTCTTTTCTGTATTCTTTCTTGAATTTTATCCAAAGCCAACCGCGAGTGCCGGCTTTATAAATTCCCGAATAATCCTTTATCATTACCCCTTCGGCGCCGCGTTTAAGCGCTTCGCTAAAATAAGATTCTATTTCCGACAAATCATCGGTTACGGCATAGCGGCCGAATTCAATTGGTTTTAATCGCCGAAAAACTTTTTCCAGCGCCGCTCTCCGTTCTTTCAAGGACTTTTTTAGAAAATTTTTCCCATCCAAATAAAGCAAATCAAACAAAAAATAACGAGTCGGAATTTTTTTGACGTATTCTTCAATGCCGTGCTTCCTCCTTCGCGACATTAAAACCTGAAACGGAAGCATCCTGTTTTTTTCTTCGTCATAAGCCACAACCTCGCCCTCAATAATCGCCTCCTTGCCTCGGAAAGACTTTTTCAATCCTTCAATAATATCAGGATACTGATGAGTGATATTTTCTTGCCGCCGCGAAAAAAGAATAATTTCTTGACACTTGACGCTTGGCACCTGACACTTAATGCTGATATGCGCCTGAATTCTTTCGCCGTCATATTTGTCTTCAACCGAAACTTCACCAACAATATGTTTTTTTACGTCTTTCAGTTCTTCAACTCGATTAGCCGCCATCATTCTAATCGGCACGCCGACTTTCGGTTTAATCTCGGCAATCTTTTTAATTCCCATTTTCGAAACCGCGTAAGCCACTTCCCCTAAATCCGATAAAACATTAAAAGCATATTCTAAAGTTTCTTTTCCTTTTTTATCGCCGCCGAACGCCTTGCTTAAACCGTAAAGAAAAATCATCTCCCCTACTCCTAGACGCAAAGTTCCTAAAATCGTCCGAATAATATATTTTGCTTCCAGACCTGAAGTTTTCGACAATAAATCAACCAAAAGAT
>JAJZBA010000031.1 GCA_021799155.1 bacterium
AAAGATCGCCAATATTTATATTCTTCCTTGCGATTATCAAAAGAATCAAAGAAAGCAATTTTTCAAAATGATGTTAGTAAATCTATAGCATTTATTGTTTCAGCAATAGAAAATTTTTATGAATATGAAGATGACAAAAATATCAAAAGGGATTCTGAATTATTAAAAATTTTAAATAATTTAAAAAATAAAACAGAAAAATTTAAAGAGTTTTTAAAAAATTATTTAAATAAAATAGATCTTTCTAAATTACCAGAAATTGATAAATGGTATAGTAGAAGATCAAGTTATCTTCATAATGGAGAATTTTTAGAATTCCCGGATTTTTGGATAAATTTAGAAGAGCAAAAGTTAAAAGCAAAAAATGAAGAGTATAATAAATACTTCGTCGGTTTACAAATAATATTTAAAGCGCTTCAAAATTATTTTTTGAATAGACGGGAACGAGTATAAAAAGAAAGTACAAAACTAACGCTCTACAATTTACTAATAGAAAATTAGACCACCAACACAACAGATATTAATTTATGCAAAAACCGCTTTCGGAAAAATTTGTAAAGCAATCCATTATTAAATGGCTTTTTCGCAATGGCTGGGGTAGAAATTTGGGAGCTTTGCTTTACATATTTTCTGTAAGCCGAGATGGAAAAGTGAGGCAGTATACTTGGCAGGATTTGAAGAAATCTCAAAAAGCGCGGCGCTAATTTGGGGGCTTATTTCAAAAATCCGCTTCGGCGGATTTTTATTTGTTAATATGGTAAAATAATTTCATAAACTTTAAATCAATTTTAAAAGGTCGAATAAGTAATTATTATTAAATTTTAAAACATGCAATTAAATCCTAAAGCGTTGGGATTGACGGGTGGGATTTTGTCTGCCGCGTTTTGGTTTATAGCGATGACTGTTTCTCTTCTTACGGGCATCGCCGAAAACAGTTTGACGATGTGGGGGAATCTGCATCCTTTTTTTAGTTATTCCTGGTCGGGAATGATAATTATGATTATTGAACATCTTGTTTTCGGATTCATCGCCGGCTGGCTGTTCGCCAAAATTTATAACAAGTTCGCCTAATTGAAATTATTGTCATCCGCTATGATGCGTCATAGTGTTATGCTATAGCATAACATTTAAGATATTATATTTATTAGCGCTCTATTCGAATAGAGCGCTTTTGTTTGATTAAATTTAATAAAAAACCCCACGGAAAACCTTGGGGTTTTTATAAAATTTTATAAAAATTTTATATTATCGTTGCCGAGATTTTTTTCTTTTTCTTAATGTTTGATTTAATTTTATGATTTCTTTTGTAATTAATTTCGCGATTTCCCAAAAAACAATTATAATTTCGGGATAAATATTAATACTTAAATAAATATCAATATTAATATTAAACCGAAAAACAAGTAATAAAATAAGGCGTAAGAAATCAAACACCCTCTTTCTACCTCCTTTCTGCCCATATTTATTTTTAAAGGGCGAAATTATTATATATTAATATATCAATATTTGTCAAGGTTAATTGTTTTATTTTTAAAAAGAGATAAAATTTAAATGATGCGCGGGGGACTATATTTTGACGAAAGACAGCAAAAAAAACGCCGGCGAATTTTGAAATTAAAAATTTACGGCGGCATCGCGGCTTTTTTTGTTTTATTAATCGGCGCCGGTTATCTAATTGCTTATTCGCCGCTTTTTCGAATTAAAGATATTTCAATTCAATATTTAGAGGCTCAACCTCATGATATTAATCGTCAATTTTTAGAGGTTAAACCTCCTTTAATTAACGATCTTAAAAATTTTTTCACCAACCGGTCGAAAATTGCCGAATTTCTTGGTCCGGAAAATATTTTAATATGGAAACAGGAAAAAATAGGCGAGTTTTTAAAAAACCGGCCGGAAATCTCCGAAATAACGATTAAAAAGAATTATTTTAAACGCCGAATAGAGATTGGAGTTAAAGAAAGGGAAAGGTTTGGCGTTTGGTGCCAACAAAGCGAAAACGCGACTTGTTGGTGGTTTGACAGAAACGGCATTCTTTTCGCGGAAACGCTGAATGTCGAAGGACAGTTAATTAATAAAGTCGCCGATTTTTCCGATCGACAATTAAATCTCGGCGACAAGGCGCTTGATGACAAATTTTTTCAAAATTTGATTAAAATTTTTGAAGTTTTAGAGCGATCCGGTTTGAAGATAAAATCTTTAAAACTGGAAAATCTTGAATTTCAGGAAGCGATAACCGAATCTTCGCCGACAATTTTTTTCAGCTTAAGATTCGCTCCTGATTCCGCCTTGGAAGTTATTAAATCTTTAAAAGATAAAGGATTGGAGGGGATTGAGTATATTGATTTGCGGGTAGAAAACAGGGTTTATTATAAATAAATCAGAGTTTGTAAATAAAAATTGAAGTTCCGGCGCGGGCGTATGGCTCGTAAGGATTTTCAAGCCATCGGTATTCGTCTTCGGGATTTCTTAATTGGCCTGGATGAAGTTCGCCTAAAGCGTTTTGTAAGTTATTGATTGAGACTGCCAACCAATCAATGCCGTAATATTTTGGATTATCTTTAGCCGATTGCCAGTATTCAACTTTTTCTGCCCCTAAATAATATTTCGGATTTCCGCCGCCGAAATAATCAACAGCGATTTTGTTGATTTTGTTTTTCTCGACAAATTCTTTTAACCGTTTCAAATCCTGCCCCCAATCATAATTGGAATCAACAACGTATTTATAGCCATTTTTAATGCCGCCGCCGAATTGATTGAAATAGGAAAGAAAATAAGGAAACGCGATAAAAGTTTCCGCCAAATACCATACTAATAAAAAACCGATTAAAACTTTTTTTAATGAAAAACCTTGAAACCATTTTTTAAGACTGCCGGCTGTTAAAATATAGATAAACGGCATTGTGGGAAGAATATGACGGACTCCGATATTTAAAGGACTTTTTATGCTGTAAAGCCAGTAAAAAATCACGAAAGAAATCATTGAAAATTCGGCGAAATGAGTGCCTAAGTAATCTGTTATAGGCTTTAGGTTATAGGTTTTAGGTTTTAGGGATTTTATAATTCGCCAAACGCCAAGAACAAACGCGATAAAGATTAAAATTAACGAAGGAATCGGTTCTTTTAGGGCAAAAACTACGGGGAAATAATACCACCAGCCGCTGGCAGAAACTTCGCCTAAGAAATATCCCGTATTTCCGCCGGCCGAACGTTGAATAACCATTAAAACGCCGAGTAGATATTCGGCTAATGGTCGGGTAAATCGGTTTTCGGATAAAACAATATTTATATCGGCTAAACAGCGTAATTTGTTATGTTGCAAATCGCAGATTTTTCCGCTCGGAGCCGGACCATCGGCAAAAGAAGTCAGAATAAACTTTGTATCGCCGACTTGTTTTTCAATCGGATAATTTACGGTAAACAAAAAATAAACGGCATATACTAAGGCGTAGCCGATGATAAAAATAATAATTAGCGTTTTTAAATATCTGAAAGCGCGAATGGAAAAACGTCGCAATCTCGAATCGGGAGCGGTCGAAGACCAATCGATTTTTGTTTTCCAGATATAAAACGTAAAAATTAAAAATATAAAAAACGGAATTAAAAGAACGGCGGAAAATTTTATCAGTTGGGCAATACCAAAAGCCAAGCCGGCGAAAATTAAATGTTTTTGTGAAGGTTCGAATAAAAATTTTACAAAATAATAAATGGCGGCAAAAATTCCCAAGGCCGCGCCAACGTCGGTGGTGACGTAGTGGCCGTGCGCTAAAACATTCGGAGAAAAAGCGAAAAGAGAGGTTGGAAGCAATGCCCACCAACGACCCATCAATTCTTTTGCCCAGATATAGATAAAAATAATCAAAATCAGTGTTAAAAGTATCGGGCCGATTCGCGACCATTGGATAATTTTGTCGGCGTCGTTGCCAGATTCATACAAAAATTGCGCGCCGACAACCCATTGGCCGTTTATATCCGTTTGCCAAGAAGATTTATTGGTTGGAAAATTTAATTTGTCTCGAGTTGATCCGAAGGAATTTTGAAATAATAAAGGAAAAGCCGCCAGCGCTTTTACTAATGGCGGATGTTCCGGATTTAAACGATAATCCAAATATTTAACATAGCCGTAGCCGGCAGGAATATGCGCTAATTCGTCCATTGTGGCGGATTCTTGAAGTGAGGCGTTAAACATTAAAAGGAAAGCCGCCGCAACCATTAAACAAATCAAAATAGCAGGGGAGAATTTATTTAAAAGATTTATCATTGTGTTTTAATAATAATAAATTTCTGATAAAATTATAAGTGGATAAAATAAACCCGGTAGTGAATTTTGGTTGGTCCGCTGAAAGAGGACAAAAACCGAAGGATACCGAAATTCTACTATCGGGAAAGGTCGGCTTAAATTTTTGAAAATGGAAATATGGCAAAAAAGAAAACTAAAAAAACCGCCAAAAAAAGCCGCTGCCGGTAATATAACTTTTAAAACCCCGCAAGTCCTTTTTTGGACAAAGCATGCCGAAGAAAAGATGAGATTTTATCATTTGTCAAAGCAAAGGGTGCGGCGGGTTTTAAATTCTCCGAAAAGAACGGAAGAAGGAATCGCGCCCAATACTATCGCTATGATGCAACCCGCTTCCGTTAAAACCATGGCGGGTAAACCTGCCTGGAATCAAGAAATTTGGATAATGATCCAGAACAGAAAAAATAGGATAAAAATTATTTCGGCCTGGCGTTATCCGGGGAAAACAAAACCTAAAGACGAAACCACCTTCAATTTTTTTCAAAAAGAATATCTCGAATATAAAAATAAAGAAAATTAAGCCGCTTTTTTTTCTTGTTCTTCAATTTCTTTTCTGAGCGCTATATTTCCGCTTTTATCGGATTTATCGTTGAGAATATGCGGCCACTGCGGTTGATAAGAATCTTTTTTTATTTCTTTATTATCTTCTTCTTCGTCCTTTTCCCAATTTTCACCCTTACTTAATTCTTCATCCGATAAATCTGATGGTTTTAAAAATTCTTTAGACATTTAAGTATTTTATTTATTGGAATTAACGACCTTTTATTTTATTCTTATAAAATTTATTGTATCATATTTTAATGAAACTTTCTATCGGTATTGTCGGTTTGCCGAACGTCGGTAAATCGACGCTTTTTAAAATTTTAACCAAACAGGAAGTTAATATCGCCAATTATCCTTTTGCCACCATTGATCCAAACGTTGGAGTGGTTGTCGTTCCCGACGAACGGCTGGAAAAATTGGCGAAATTAAGCAATTCCAAAAAAGTTATTCCGGCAGTGGTGGAATTTTACGACATCGCCGGCTTAGTTAAAGGCGCTTACAAGGGCGAAGGTTTAGGTAATCAATTTTTATCTCATATCAGAGAAGTTGACGCGATTGTTGAAGTAATCCGTGTTTTTGAAAGCGCCGAGATTATTCATGTTGAAGAAAAAATTAATCCCTTGAGGGATTTAGAAATAATCAATACGGAATTAATTTTAAAAGACTTAGAAACTGTTGAAAAACGGATTGATAAATTAGAAGGCGAAGCTAGGACAGGAGATAAACAAAAACAAAAAGATTTGGAAACCGTCAAAAAAATCTGCGACGCGTTGAATAAAAATACTTTGGCGATTAATTTAGACGATGAAATTTTATCTCAGTCGGTTGTTAAAGAAATGAATTTATTAACCGCCAAACGCCAAATTTATCTTTTAAACGGAAAAGAAAACGATGTCAGCGATGAATTGAAAAATAAAATCAAGGAATTAAACGCTGATTACGTTATTGCCGATCTTGCATTATCCGACAACGTAAACATTTTAGTCGAAAAAGCCTACGAGATTTTGGGGCTTATTAGTTTTTTCACCACTGGCGAAGACGAAACTCGCGCCTGGACAATTAAGAAAGGAACAAAAGCGCCCCAGGCTGCAGGCGAAATCCATAGTGATTTTGAAAAAAAATTCATCCGCGCCGAAGTAATAAACTGGCAAAAATTATTAGAAGCCCATTCGGCAGGCTCAGGGCAAGCCGGTCCTTGGGCACAGGCGAAACAAAAAGGCTGGTTGCGATTGGAAGGAAAAGATTATATTGTAATAGACGGAGATGTTATGGTAATTAGACATGGTTAAAAAAACGAAAATCGTCGCCACTATCGGGCCGGCGACGGAAGATAAAAAAATAATGGAAAAGATGGCTTTGGCGGGGATGGACGTTATTCGCTTAAATTTTTCTCACGATACGCGTGAAGCGCATCAAAAGCGTTTAAACAACGCGCGTTTGATTTCAAAAAAAATTAAAAAGCCGGTTGCCGTTTTGCAAGATTTTTGTGGGCCTAAAATTAGAATAGGCGATTTTGAGAATGACGGTATTGTTTTGAAAAGCGGACAAACTTTTATTATCACTACCGAAAAATGTGTTGGAAACGAAAAGATGGTTTCCGTAAATTATAAGAATCTCCACAAAGAATTGAAAAAAGGAGCCGTTATATTACTTAATGATGGAAAAAATGAACTGAAAGAGATCGGAA
>JAJZBA010000032.1 GCA_021799155.1 bacterium
TCCGATCTAGCAGCCATTTCCGCAACAAAAATCTGATAACTTTCATTTAACTCTTTTAAAATTAGCCTTGAAATGCCAATTAAAGTATTTATATTCTCCGGCGTTTTTAAGACGCGATATTTTTCGGATAAAACAGCGGCTAAATATTCTTTTGTGGTGGTCTTACCATAGCTGCCGGTGATTCCTATTTTGATTAAATCTTTATATTTTTTTAATTTAGATTGAGCGCGCCGGACAATAAAAAATACAACGATGTTTTCAAAGGGTTTAATAATTTTCGCGGCGAGAATTAAAGATATATAGAGATTTTTCTTAAAAAAAGGAGTAAACAAAATCGCCAGCCAGAAAATCATTTTTGCTTTGGCGGTCCATACCGGAAACTTCGCCGCTTCAGAATTAAAATACTCTTCTAAATTTTGATGATTTTTTATCCAGCTGAAAAAAAACAGATTATCATATTCCGATAATTGATAAATATAAATCAGGTTTTTGATTTTTTTAATCATAAATTATGTTTCTCTTGGTTGATAAGCGAGATTCCTGGTAACATGGAAACATTGATTATCGGTATTTTCATATTCAAGAATATAATTCAGACAATTTTCTTTTTTCATTTCTTCAAGCGTTTCCTTAAGTAAATGATGAACGTGCGGATTATAAATATCTCTATAGTTTTCAGATTGGCGCGGATTAATCGCTTTGCCGTTATCATAATAACCGCAGCCGTCAATATCAAAACTCTGCCCTTTTGTGTGCGGACTATCCGGCATTCCCAATTTCCCCCTTTTTATTAAATTCTCTTGATATTCAACCGAACGAACCAAACTTGTGACGGCAAGCAGGATGTCTTTTGATAGATTTTCTGCGGTCATTTTCCCGCGCCACTTTCTACCGACTTCCTTTAAAAGCAAAGCCGTATCTTTATGTAGGTAAGGTTGCCAGTCTTTTAAATCGGGATTTTTAAATCTCATAATGAGATTGATGTTTTCGTCAGGTTCAACTTTTTCCAGAGTGCCATCCTCGACCCCCTTTAAAATATCTTTTGTTGTTAAGTAAGCGGGATAATTTTTCCACCATTCGCGTTCGATTTCGGAAAGTTTTTCAACTCTTTTTATTTCTTCTGCGGATGCTTTTACCGGATTATCCAGTTTTAGAAATGATTCCGCTTGCGGCAATGAAATTTTTTCTTTCATAGAAAATTTTTCAAAATTTTAATGAATTCTTCCTTTTTTTCAATAAACGGCCAATGGCCGGAGTTTTTAACTATTCCCAATCGCGAATCGGAAATACATTTATTTAATATTTCTGCCTCTTTTAAGATTGTAATTAAATCTTTTTCACCCCAAACAATCAAAGTCGGAATTTTTATTTTTTTTGCTTCTTCGCGTAAATCCTCTTCAATAATTTTTAAAAAAGTATCTTTCATAACGGAATTATTTTCCAAATAATCGCCTACCTGCAGGGCTTTATAGAAACTACGTCTGACAACATTAATCTTTTTTCTTAAAAACGGCAATTGCCAAAAAATTTTTCCTAATTTCGCCAAAATTAAGGCAAGAATTTTTTTTACGCTTTTTAATCTGATTCCGCCGGAATCTATTAAAACCAGTTTAGAGACCTTTTCCGGAAATAAAACGGAAAATTTTATAGCCACCCTGCCACCGAAAGAATGGCCGATTAAATTCGTTTTTGAAATTTCAATTTTATCCAGAAACGCCTTAAGAAATTCGGCATAATCTTTTACGGCCCACGGCCGAGACGGAAAATCCGACTTACCGAAACCGGGCAAATCTATTGCGATAACGCGATAACTCCCGAGAGTAAGCGTAATGGAATTCCAAACCATTAAATCATTTTTCCATCCGTGAAGTAGGATTAAAGGTTCACCATTCCCTATTTCCTCATAGTTAATTTTTAAATTATTAACCAAAACAAACATTTAAATTTTATAATTTTCTGTTAGTTAATTTAACTTCGCTAGTAAGTTTAATTTCACCGATAAAAGAGATTTTAAAAACTTAACTATAAACTTAATAGGTCACATCTAAAAAGCGCCAGCGACCTTTGCCAACCATAGGAGGGATACGCGATTTCCTTTTCTTTAGATCTTTTTTAGTAATTGGTTTTAATTCTTTTTCTTTTTTAGGAGGCCTCGTTAATCCTCTTTTAACAAAACTGATACTTTGAGAAGAAACATCCAATCGACGTTTGATTTCATTGTGGCGCACGCCTTCTTTAAGAAGCAAACTAATGGCAATGCGCTTTTCCAATAAAAATATCTCTGGCGGTGATAACCAAGTTTTTAAAACCCCCGTTAATTCCTTAGGGGATTTTATTTTTTTGACGGCTTTAAACAACTCTCCCCAACTTTTTTCTTTCATTCTCTCAATTAAGAAACCTTTATTAATATTTACCATATCTTAAGAGTATAATAATTTTACTAAATTTAGTTATTTCAGTAAAGTTAAGTTAACTGGTTAAGTTAACTTCACTGGTAAAGTTGATTTAACTATAATCTGTTTCCGTCTATAATCTATCCGGCGCTATATTATAGTAATTCAAAATAAACTCCGCCAGTTCACGAAAGGCAGGAACTACGGTTTGACCGGCTAAGGGACTGCCATAAGGCTTATCTAATTTTATTAAGATAGTAAAAGCGGGCTTGCTCGCCGACTTGCCCGCCGAAGCATTAGCGGAGGCGGGAGTTTCAGCGGAGGCGGGCGCGAAACCCATATAAGTATTGATAACTTGATCGGTATATCCCTTGCCGCCGAAATTAGGCACGAAAGCGGTGCCGGTTTTGCCGGCAACCGAATAACTGGAAATAACCGCGATCTTATTTTTTTCAACTGCCGAAACCATCATCTTGGCAATTTTTTTCGCAGTTTCCGAAGAAACCACTCTTCTTACCACCTGAGGTTTTTCATCGGCCGATATCAACGGCTTCATTAAAACGCCATCGTTGGCAATCGCCGAAAAAGCGCTGATTAATCCGATGGGCGTTACCGAAACTCCTTGACCAAAAGAAGCGGTGGCAAAATCAATATCCTTGCCGGTTTTCAAATTATTGATTTTTCCTTTTATTTCTCCAGGCAGAGCGATGCCGGTTAGCTCGTTAAAACCGAATTTAACCAGATAATTATAAAAAATATCCGGGCCCATTGTCCGCTGAGCGAAAATCGAACCGGTATTAATTGATTGTTCAATAACCCCGGTCATGGTTTGTTTACCGTGCGCTTTTAAATCCCAATTTCTAATTGTTCTTCCGTTTAAAGTTATTGAACCGGTATCAAAATAGGACGTTTCCGGAGTAATTTTCCCGCTGTCAATTCCGGCCGCCATAGTGATTATTTTAAAAACCGAGCCCGGTTCGTAAACCGCCTCGACTGCCGGATTTAAAAAATTTTCCACTTTAAATTTTGAATAATTGTTGGGATCGAAATTCGGAAAACTTCCCATTGCCAGAATTTTTCCGGTCTGGGGTTCTTGAACAATTACCGTGCCCGCCTCGGCCCGATATTTTTCTATAAGTTTTTTCAAAATTTCTTCGGCTTGGGCTTGAATATTGTAGTCAATCGTTAAAGTTAAATTTTTATCAAAAAGCAAATCGTTAAAATAAAGTTCCGCGCCGTAACGGCCGCCGTTTTCTTCCATCGGTTCGACATAACCCAATAAATGCGAAGCTAAATCTCCGAACGGATAAAAACGCAAAAGTTCGTTTTTGATATAAATTCCCTTAAGATTTAATTTTTTTATTTCTTCGATTTGTTCGGCAGATGCTTTTTGAATTAAAAGCGCGTACTCGTTTTTTGGTTTATTAAATTTTCTTTCAAGCTCTTCCGCCGAGATATTTAAAATTGGACTTAATTTCTTCGCATAAATCGCCGCATTTCCCGCTATTTCTTTCGGTACGGCAAAAACAGCTGGATACTCTTTGTTTAAAGCGGCCGGAGCAAGATTATTGTTTTTATCAATAAAATAAATATTCTTTCTCGGTTTTTTAAAAGCGCCGCTTAACTTTTCTAACGCCTCGGCTTTTTTAAAATAAAAATCATTTTTTTCAATTTGTAAATTATAAACATTAAAAATCAAAAAAAGATATAATGATCCGAAAATAAAAATTAAACTTGTAATCCGCCAACGCATTTTAATTGTTGCTTGTAAGTTGTTTATTATCCGCTATTTTAACGTATTCCGGATTTTTTTCCAAAATCAAAGATTGCTGATTAATCAACGGCTCAAATTTTTTTTCGTTAAGAATACTGTAAAGATTATTTTTCAACTCGGCGTTCGACACTTCGGCGCGTTCAAGATTTGTTTCTTGTTTTTTTACTTCGTGTCTAAGACTCACCAGCTGATTATAAAGAAACATGCCCCAAACGGCGGCTATAACCAAAACAACCATTAACATCGAAATAAAGAAATTGATTTTGTGATTGTTTTTATTAGGCTGAATTATTGTCATATTAATTTTATTGCTCTTAGTTTTGCCGAGCGGCTGCGAGGATTTTCTTCGATTTCCTCCGCCGTCGGCCGGAGCGGTTTTTTAGTTAAAATTTCCGCCTTCCTTTGTTTTGCCATCTCTTTGAAATAGTTTTTCACTAATCTATCTTCTAATGAATGAAACGATATTATTGCCGCGCGACCATCTGGCTTTAAAATTTTAGCCAGATTTTTCAGCAATTTTTCCAAATTTCCTAATTCGTCATTAACATAAATCCTTAACGCCTGAAAAACTCTGGTGGCAAAATGAATTCTTCCTTTCTCGTAAAGTTTTGGAACTGCTTTTCTGATTATCTCAACCAAATCAAAAGTTGTTTTAATCGATTTTTTCTTTCTTTCCTCAATTATTTTTTTCGCAATTCTTCTCGAATATCTTTCTTCGCCGTATTTGTAAAAAATATCCGCCAAATCTTTCTCACTGAAATTATTCACCACTTCCGCCGCGGTCAAATTTGGAATTTGGAATTTGGAATTTGGAATTTTCGTATTGTATCTCATGTCCAACGGCTCGTTTCTTAGAAAACTGAACCCCCTGCTTGAATGTTCTAATTGGTCCGAGGACATTCCCAAATCCAGAAGCAACCCGCTTGCCCTGAGCGGAATCGAAGGGTCGGCTTTTCTTATCTTTTTTAATATTTCCGGCAGATTCGCGTAATTGTCGTTTATTAAAATCAATTTAGAATCTGGAAAAATTGCCGAAATTTTTTGCTGCGCTTTTTCAATCGCTATCTTATCCCAATCAACACCAAGCAATATACCGTTAGGCAAAATTCTCTTTAAAATTTCAACTGCATGTCCGCCGCTTCCAATTGTGCCATCGATAAAAAATTCTCCCGGTTCTGGATTTAAAACTTCAATGACTTCTTTTAAAAGAACGGGGATGTGAATCATAAATTCGAAATCCGAAACAAATTCGAAATTCTAAATTCAAATTTTCAAAACTTTTTGAATTTAATCATTTGAATTTAGATATTGTTTCGGTTTTCGGATTTCGTGCTTCGGATTTTATATTCCAAGTTCCGACAATTTCTCCGCTATTTCATCTGACTGACTTTCGGTTTTTGTTTTATATTGTTTCCACGCTTCGCCGTCCCAAATTTCAATCCGATTATAAAGCCCTGCAACAACGACTTGTTTTTTTAATCCGGCATATTCTCGCAGATAATCCGGAATTAAAATTCTTCCCTGTTTATCCGTTTCGACATCAACGGCGCCCGCCAACATCAATCTGGTAAAGGCGCGAGAATTTGCCTGAGCCAACGGCAAAGCAATCAATTTTTGCGCCAATACTTCCCAATCTTTATTAGTGAAAACGAAAAGACATCGATCCAATCCGCGCGTAATAATCGCGCCGCCGGTTAATTTCTGCCGAAACTTTGCCGGCATCGCCATTCTCCCTTTTGAATCTAAATTATGTTGAAATTCGCCGATGAACATGCCTAATTTTTATAAATTTATGAACCGTAGGTAGGGTCCTCGATTTTGTAAATTCGCTTCTCTTATACAAAATCGGAGTTATTCACCATTTCGCCTACTTATCCCCATAGTTATCCACAATCCCCCACTTTTCTTTAATTCTGCTCCACGATTAATTAAAAGTCAATGAAAAACAATATTGCTAAAAACAGAACTGGAACTATTAAAAATCCTTTATTTAAGCGGAATTTTAAAATTTAAAGTTTGAATTTATACACAAGTTATTCACCCCGTTAGAAATCAGATAATCGCAGATTATCTATTAATTGAATTATTCAGCATAAGACGATTTTATAAATAATTACCATTGTTTCTCTTATTTCTAACGGGATTAACATAATAAAAAATCCCGCTAAAACGGGATTTGTGGGCGGTATAGGATTTGAACCTATGACCCTTGCAATGTGAATGCAATGCTCTACCACTGAGCTAACCGCCCGACGCCTTTTCAAGGGCGCCTTTTTTTATTTTATACGAGCTCT
>JAJZBA010000033.1 GCA_021799155.1 bacterium
AAAATTTATTTAAAATTTAAAATTAGAAATTTAAAACTTATTTATATTTTTACTACTTGCAACGAATCCAACTCCACCGCCGTTTCCCTTCCGAAAATAGGAACCATCACTTTAAGTTTGCCGCGCTCTTCCTCCACTTCGGCGATTTTTCCTTCATAATCTTTAAACGGGCCGTCGATAATTTTAACCGTCTCGCCCGCCTTAAATTCAATCTTGAATTTCGGCTCTTCGCCTTTCATTCGATTCATTAAAGCGTCGATTTCTTCTTTGGAAAGCGGCGTCGGCTCGGTCGGGTCGGGCCCGACAAAACCGGTTACCCGCGGCGTGTTTCTTACCACGTACCAGGAATCTTCACTCATAATCATATCCACTAAAACATAACCGGGATAAATTTTTTCTTCAATGGTTTTTCGCTTACCGTTTTTAATTTTTATTTTCTTCTCTTTGGGAACGAGAACGTTAAAAATTTTATCATTCATCGCCAAAGAGTCAACCCGCTGGCGCAAATAACGGCAAACGGCGTCCTCGTAGCCGGAATAAGTATGAATCGCATACCAGTGCCTCTCCCCTTTCTTTTTGAGCTCTCGCGGAGCTTTCTGTTGTTTTGTCTCGTTGTCCATAATTTAAATCAAAAATTATAAGCCAATCACAAATTTCTCCAATAAATAAACAAATACCATATCCAAAACGCCCAAGAAAACCGCCACGCCGAGCGACAAGCCTATCACCACCAAAACCAACCGAACGGTTTCTTTTCTGGTCGGCCAATTGACGCGGTGAAATTCGCGGTAGGAATCTTGAATATAAGATTTAAGTCTGGCAAACATATTAAACGTCTAAATTCTTGACCATCGCCGCCTGGCTTTGGATGAAATGCTTTCGCGGCTCAACCCGCTCGCCCATTAAAATATCAAACAATCTTTCGGCTTCCTGAGCGTCTTCGATGGTTACCTGTTTTAAAATCCGTCTTTCGGCGTCCATTGTCGTTTCCCAAAGTTGTTCGGGATTCATCTCTCCCAAACCCTTATAGCGCTGAATGTTAATCTGTGTTTCTTTTTTGCCGCCGGCAAGCAGTTCTTTAACAATTTTTTCTTTCTCCGCCTCATTATAAGCGTATTTTATCTCTTTGCCAAGTTGAAGCCGGTAAAGCGGCGGCTGAGCGATGTAAAGATAACCGTTTTCTATTATCGGCGTAAAGTAGCGGTAAAACAAAGTCAAAAGTAAAGTTCTGATGTGCGCGCCGTCAACATCGGCGTCGGTGGCAATAACAACACGGTGATATCTGATTTTATCGATATTGAATTCGTCGCCGATTGCGGTGCCAATCGCCATTACTAACGCTCTAATTTCCTTGTTCAAAAGCATTTTGTCGATCCGGGATTTTTCAACGTTCAAAATTTTCCCGCGCAACGGCAAAATTGCCTGATAGCGGCGGTCGCGGGCGGACTTGGCACTTCCTCCGGCTGAATCGCCTTCCACTATAAACAATTCCGATTCTTCCGGGTCGCGACTGGAGCAATCCGCCAATTTGCCCGGCAAAGCCATTCCTTCAAAAACGCCTTTTCTTAAAACGGTTTCTTTGGCGGCTTTGGCGGCTTTTCTGGCTTTAGCGGTCAATAAACATTTTTCAATAATCGCCCTGGCATCCGCCGAATTTTTTTCCAAAAATTCTTTTAAGGCTTCGTTGACAACTGCCTCAACCGCGGTTCGAGCTGGCGGATTGCCGAGTCGCGCCTTGGTCTGGCCTTCAAATTGCGGTTCCCTTAATCTAACGGAAACAATTGCCGCCAAACCTTCCCTAATGTCGTCGCCGATAAAATTCTCTTCGGATTCTTTAAGATAGCCGGCGCTCCTGGCATAATCGTTTAAAGTCCTGGTTAAAGCCGAGCGGAAACCGGTTAAATGCATACCGCCGTCAGGAGTGTAGATGTTGTTGGCAAAACTTAATTCCTGAGTTTCAATTTCCTGATTGTAAATAAAAGCCGCTTCCACTTCTACGTTTTCATAATTTTTATGAACATAAAAAGTTTCTTTTTGAATCGGCTGTCGATTGCGATTTAAATAATTGATAAAAGCCAAAAGCCCGCCGTCGAAATAAAAAGCGTAATAAAAAGGAGCCTGCCCTGAGCCTGCCGAAGGGCGCTCGTCAATGATTTCAATTTTTACTCCCTTGGTCAAAAAGGCTTGCTGGCGCAAATGATCAAGTACTCTCTTACGGTCAAATTCTATTTTGGAAAAAATTTCTTCGTCGGGACTGAAAATCACTTTGGTACCCGTCCGCTCGCATTTACCTTCTTTTCTGACTTTATATTTCGGGACGCCTTTTTCGTATTCCTGCGACCACAAATTGCCGTCGCGGCAAACTTCGACCCGCATCCATTTGGATAAAGCATTAACCACGGAAACTCCCACGCCGTGCAAACCGCCGGCAACTTTGTAAGACTCGCCGCCGAATTTTCCTCCAGCGTGCAAAGTGCACATCACTGTTTCTAAAGCCGACTTTTTCGTTTGCGGATGAATATCAACCGGAATGCCGCGGCCGTCGTCGGTTATCGCCACTTTATTATCCTTTAAAAGTTCAACTTTAATATTTTTAGCGTGCCCGGCCATCGCTTCGTCTAAACTGTTATCGCAAACTTCCCAAATTAAATGATGCAGGCCGTCAACGCCGGTTGAGCCAATATACATTCCCGGTCTTTTTCTGACCGGCTCCAAGCCCTCCAAAACATAAATATCTTTGGCTTCGTAAGAATCGTTGTTCTTTTTTTTGATTTTTTCCGTTTTTTTAGCCATCGCAATAAGAAAAATACCCGCAAAGGGTATTTATATATTATCAAAATTTAAGCCGAATTACAAGGATTAAAAAACAATCTTCTATTAAAATTGAATTTCGAGATTGTTTTAATTACAGGCTATCTGATGAAAATCCGCCCATCCTCAAGTCGCCAGCCAATAAATTGTCCATCAGTTGTTTTTATCATTCGGCCTTCTTCAGTAATGTCGTTGCTTTCAATTTCTACCTGCCCCATAAGAGCAACAAGGACATAATCTTTCTCCATTTTCTCTGGTCGGCTATCGGTCCCTTTAATATTGTTTCCTATAAATCCTGGAGTTGTTGATTGAACACCAAGAAATGGATCGCCCTTCCGCCACACTCTTGCGTAACCTGTTTTGGCATTTAACCCAACCAAAGATTTTCGAGGAATATTCTCTTCTTTTTTGAACCATTCGGCATAATCTGCACCACCACCATTCCAAGTTCCGTCAGCAAAAGCATTACCATTGTGCTCGAAACGATAAGCCACTTTCCAGCCTGTGGTATTATCAGATCCAGAAAACAGAAGGCTTCCAGCGCTAGCATCCGTCTGCATCCCCATTCTCCACCACTTAGTTCCGCTATTCAATTCCATAACATTATTAGTAATCGTCGGATCGCCGGCTGTTATTTGTACTGTTAATCTAGCCGCAGGTCCCACTGTCCCGATGCCGACGTTGCCAGATTGGTCTATTATTATTCCTTTCGCAGAATCCCTCGGCATAAAATTAGTAAGACCGTTTGCGTTTACAATCCGCAGCTTCCCATCAACATCATCCATTCCTAATATATAAGTATCGCTTCCCTTGGTGATTCTAAATATAGTGCGTGCCTTGCCTCCTAATCCCAATTCTAATACTCGGCTGTCAACGTTATCTAACAATCCCGGCGCCGACGTCCCAATACCGACGTTGCCGTTGCTTATAATAGCCATCCTTTCCTGTAATGTCGTAGCAGTTGTTCGGAAAATAATGCCTCCGCCATCAACACGATTACTCAAAAAACTATTACTGCCCCCGGTTCCTCCTTGGGCTTCAATAGCAAAGGTATTGCTACCCCCTTGTTGAAACCATAAATTGGCATTATTGTTGGCCGCAGAATTAATGAAAATATCAGATTGTCCCGTAGAAGAAATCTCTAATTCTCCCACTGGCGTCGTCGTCCCAATTCCGACGTTGCCATTGTAATAATACAAAGCGCCGCCGCCGGAAGGAGGATTGGCAGTAGGGTTAGTCCAGGCGAAAGTAATAATCGCTACTAAAAGACCGGCAATTATTGAAGTTAAAATCGGAAAGAGAAGTTTTAATTTATTCATTTTGATTTTATTATAACAAATTTCTATTGCAAATAATAAAAATGGTTTGTGGATAACTAAATTTTGGAAGTTTGCTTAATCACTTCTTCCAATGAAATATTTTTTATTTCCGCCAGTTTTTTGGCGATTTCTATGATATAACTCGGTTCATTTCTTTGGCCGCGATAAGGAACCGGCGCCAAAAACGGGCAATCAGTTTCCAATAAAATGTCTTCTAAAGGGGTTTTTACAATTACTTCGTCGTAATCTCGGGTAAAAGTAATAATACCATTAAAAGCGATTTTAAAACCCAATCGCCGATATTCCTCGGCTTGTTTAATATTGCCGGAAAAACTGTGAATCACTCCTTTTAATTTGGAAATTGGAAATTGGAAATTAAAAATTATATTAAGAACATCTTCGTGGGCTTCGCGACAATGAATGATAATTGTTTTATTTAATTCCTTGGCTAATTCCAATTGCTTGATAAAGATTTGTTTCTGTAAATTTTTAAAATTTTCATAATTTTGATTTTTAAATTGTAATTTTGCGTTTTGATTTTTGAATTTTGAATTTTTAAAGTGGTAATAATCCAATCCAATCTCTCCAATCGCGACCACTTTTTCATTTTGCGCCAGTTTTTTATATTTTTCATAATCAAATTCTTCTTCGTTAACCGAATTCGGATGTAAACCAACGGCCGCAAAAATTTTTTCAGGATATCTTTCCGCCAATTCAACGGATTCTTGCGAAGTTTTCCAATCAACGCCAACGTTAATAATCCGGATATTATTTTCTAACGCTCTTTTAATCACTTCGTCTCTATCGACGTTAAAAGCCTTAAAATTTAAATGGGCATGAGTGTCAAACATAAAATTCTCCTGCATAAAATTCCCTTATATTGATCTAATATATCTAATATAAAGCCGATCGGCTTGTTATTAGATAATGTTAGATAATGGCAGAGATTATATAATTATACAGGGTTTCTGGTTTTTTGCCAAAAAGGACTTTACCGCTATAATGGAATCAGCCAGTCAAACTTTCATCTTTATCTCAAAGAAATGGAATATCGTTTCAATCATCGTCATGAAAACCTATTAAAGAACCTAATTCAGCTGTATTTTAGTTACATTTCTACATAATCACCTTATACAATTATTTGATTCTTGGAAACAAACCGAGTTTTTCTTTTTGTCTACTAAGATTCGCGATGTATTTCTCCGCTTCTTCCATTTTTTGAGGCATAAAAGGCTTAAGCCATTTAATGATATTTTCCGCGCCGAAAATCAAGGTCGCCAGAACTTTATCGGCTTCGGAATTTTTTGTCTTAATCAATTTCCACGGTTCGGTTCGATTGATGTATTGGTCAAGTTTTTTAATAAAAGAAAAAATAGCGGTTAGGGCTTCGTATAATTGGCGGTTGTCCATTTTTTGAAAATATTCGGCCTCTTTTTTTTCTTGAAAACTCTTGATTTCCGAATCAATCTCGATCGGGATGCCGTAATCGCCATAATTTCTGACCATCGTAAAAATTCTCTCCAAAAGATTGCCAACGCCGTTTGCTAAATCAGCATTGTATTTATCGACAAAATTTTCCGCTTTAATGTCGCCGTGCTCCGAAGCGGGAAATTGAGAAAGCAAAAGATAGCGCGTCGCGTCGGAACCGAATTTCTTAATCATATCCAAAGGGTCAATAACGTTTCCCAAAGTTTTAGACATTTTTTGGCCGTTGACCGTAAACAAGCCGTGGATAAAAATTTCTTTCGGTAATCGTTCGTTTATCGCCAAAAGCAGGGCCGGCCAGAAAATTGTGTGAAATTTATTGATTTCCGCGCCAATAATATGAAGATTGGCCGGCCAAAATTTTTTATAATTTTCTCCGTCCGGAAAATCCAAAACGGTCAAATAATTCATTAGGGCTTCCACCCAAACATAAATCACCTGATTCGGCTCATCCGGATAATTAATCCCCCACTTAACCTTTTCGCGACTGATGGAAAAATTAGGGATTCCACTTTCTATTAATTTTAAAGTTTCATTTTTTCGTGATTCCGGTGAAATTTTTAATTCGCCGCTTTCAATTTTTTTCTTAATCAAGGGAAGATATTTATTTAAATTAAAAAAGAAATTTTCCTCGCTTACTTTAACCGGCGGTCTTAAATGAGCCGGACACAAACCGTTAATTAATTCTCTTTCCGTCAAAAAATCCTCGCAACCGACGCAATAAAGGCCTTCGTATTTGTCTTTATAAACGCTCCCCGAAGCAATAAGCCTTTTAATAAATTCTAAAACTCCTTTTTTGTGCCGTTCGTCGGTGGTTCTTATAAAATCGTCGAGATCGGAA
>JAJZBA010000034.1 GCA_021799155.1 bacterium
TCTGTAATTAAGAATAATTTATCGTTAGATAATAAATAATCTTCTGGATACAAATCTTCTACTTTGATATTTTTCATAGTTTCAATAGTTTCTATATTCAAAGGACCACCATAACTCCAACTTTTCTCTGTGCATTTTATTCTTTCTGGGATATCACAATAGGCAGGGAAAGGCATTAAAGTCGACAAAATATCGGATACCTTCAATGTAGTTTTAAGTATAACATCAGTATTTTTTGCTTGTGAAAATCTTAACAGTATTTTAATTTTTGTAGGAATACAAATAGCAGAAAACCCGCCTGATCCAAAAAATGGGACACTTATTACATTATTTCTGGCCATAACTCTTGGCAATTCTCCCCAAAATTTCTTTTGGTCTTCAAGATTAAGTTGTTCTGTTAAAACATAAACTTTAATTTTATCATCAGATTCATCGTATAATTCAAAATCAATCGATCCATCCAATTTTAAAAAACCGCCCATCCTTCTTTTAGCTAATAAAATTGTTTGATAATAAAACATCGACTTTTGCAGGGTTTTATTTTCTAATCAAATCCTCAACTTTTTGTTTCGCTTGCAATAAAAGCTGTTTTGCTTTTGAGCGGGCTTCGTGGGATTTTTTGACCAAATCGGCGATTTTTTGCTGAGTGGGTTTTGGCAAAATCGGGATTTTTAAATCTTTTATTGTTGGCAAATCCGTATTTTGTCGAACGCTTGCCTGTGATATGCGCCGCAATAAATAATAAGGGCGACCGATATTATTTATAAATAAAGTAGCATAAAGTGGATCCAAAATTTTTAACGCTTCATTTTTAAAACGAACCCGAATTGTGAATGATGCAAAAAGCCATCCCTCTTCGGATTTTTTAACCAATGCCGCGTGTCCAACAGTTCCCATTTGAGAAATAATAATGTCATTTTCTTTTAGATATACTTTTGATGATAATTTTTTCGTTGATTCCTTTTCTAAAAAATCTAATTTTGAATAATCTATAAAACAAGATTGCAAATTTTCTCCTTTTACATACGGCACGCCATCTTCAGTATAAGAACTTGTAGGGACTGTGCCGTAGGAAATTAAAGAGCTTATATCTTCCAATCTTTCTTGTCTGAATTTCCCAAAAATCTTTTCTATTTTTTTATATATCGGATCAAAGTATTCAGCATCTATACGATGTACTTTTTGAGTTTCCGAGAATTTAACAATGTAGAACAAAGTTTCTTCCCGTTTAAAATCTTTCAATCCCAATTCTTCCAAAAGCAAATTTTCGGCTTGTTGATAAAAAAGTTTTGAGTTTTCTTGTTCCCGTCGTGAATTTTGAATAAATTTTGCTACTTCCTTTTGTATTTCAACATTCGGGGTAAAAATAATGATCTGCTTTACGTCATCCGTAGTAATTTTAGGTTGCACCTGGCCACTTAACTTACGATAAAGTTGATTTATTCCATAAGAAGAATTTAAAAACGCAAGCAAATAATCAAAATCTATTTGGGTTGATTTTTTAATGGAAATCAAATTTGCGCTTATATTCCATTTTGGGAATATATTGGTCACTCTCGAAAACATAGCAATTGTGCCTCTTTGGGAAACTACAATATCACCATCAATAACTTGATATCTTTTCATTTTTTCGCTAAGCGACTCTTCAATAAAAACTAAGCCATCGTCGCGAACAAACCAATCGTTTAAATCAGAGACTCTAATTAACGGCACTCCCGCCTCGCGATAATCCTCTTGTAAAATTGCTGAACCAAAGGGGCCGCAAATTGTATTTTTCGCTAAATCTCCCAAAATTTTTGATTTTTGAGATTTGATTTTTGATATTAAACTTAAATACTCCGGCTGATAATATTCCGCATCCAGTCGCAGGGTGCCTTCTAGTTGTGATTTGTGAATGATGGAGTAAGGCATAAATAGTTACTCATTCAAAAGAGTTTAAAGGGTGTATCGAGGTTTTTGGGGGGCCAAAATTAGCCTTAAATTCTAAATGTTTTCTTATCCAGACAACTTCATTGTCTTTTAGCGCATTAAGAAAATCAGTTAAATATTTCAATTTTACAAAAGTAATAACGAAATATTGCTGTTCTAGTTTATTACTGTGAACATTTTTATACCAGTAATTTATACCAAAATACGCTATCTTCTCCGGATATTCTTTAATAGTTTGATTTTCAGCGTAATATATCTCTGCTGGTCCATTAAAGACAACCAACGGTAAATATATTGCTTTAGATTGACTATCCGCATCTTTGAAAAAAAGTAATGATTTAATCGGTTGAGTTACGGCATCAAAAAGATTTTTTTCTTGCTTTTTTGTCGTGTCATGTAGCTTCCCGACTCTATCAAGACGCAAAAAAGAATGTCTTGTATTATCAAAAATCTCATACTTATTTAATCCTTTAGTAATAATAGAGTGCCATGATTCAGTTTCTGTTTGGTTATGAAGTCTAAAAATAATTGGATCGTTAAAGTATTTACACTCAATAAATAAAAATATAGTAAATTCATCGTGTTTGATTCCGGAGATTGGCTCTATTATTTTTTCTTCTTTCGAAGCGATTATATCTATTTCTCTTGGTTTATTTGCAGAATCATCGTAATAGTACGAATTTGAATTAACTCTCCAGCCAGCGTCTTCTAATATTTCAACAACCTGCATATGTAAATTATGACCACTATTTTTAATTATCCCTTTTAGATTATTTTCTTTACCCATATTATCTACAAAAACTAAATTTTTGCTTTATTTTTGCTTGTTTTCGACCTTTTTAGTTATCAACAGAGTTAATAATTGACTTATGCAAGCGGCGTGCTATACTAATTGATATATAAAGAGAGCGTGTCCCAGGTGTGGGTGCCCGCTCTTTTTATTTTATCTAAAAAATCTTTATTAATAGATCTTTTTTGATAACTTTTTTCAAATTGACATTTCTTTTTGTGAAATAATCTTTTATAGCACCGCTTACTAAATCCGCCATTTGCATAGCATTTACATATTCCGAATTTACATGTGTTATATGACTAATTCTTTTAATAGTTTTAGTATTAACTCTCTTTTTTAAATATTTATCACAATTTTCAAAATTTCCGTCTAATAATCTACGATCTGTCCTATCAATAATAATTTCTGTATCTAAAAATCCAGATTTTCTGATTGCTAAATTAACAAGTTTTGTAAGATTATATTCATCAAATACATTATGCAACTTTCTATTTCCGTCAACGGCAAACTTACCTTTATATTTTGTTTTATCAACCAATCTATAATAAACTTGTATATCTAATGCATTTAAAATATTTAAAAGTGATTCATATAACGGTAAAGAAACATCTGTACTTTTAATTTCTTTTTTATAACCGAATTTATTTTTTGTTTCTAAAATTTTATCTTCTAATAAAAATAATTTTTGAGAATTCAAACAAACAGCGGAAAGTATATAATATAAACTCGATCCAGTAAAAATTTTATTACCATGAATATCAATTTCGTAAGGTTTTCCCGGATCTCCGGATTCATCAATAAATATATAATTATAAGATTTTTGTGCCATATTAAAAACCAAACTTCTGTTCTTTGGCGAATTTGACGAATGCTTCGGCGATTTCGTCTAAATCGTGGTCTAAAACTTTGCGGCCTTTGGCGTCGTGGATATAATTTCCGTTAGCGTCTTTTTTATATATATAATCGCCGGAATTGTCCTTGCCGGATTTTTTGGAAACCGCCATAAAAATCGGGTAATCCTTTAGCGGTTCGCCAGCATCGCCGCCCCATTTTTGCAGGAATAAAACAGAGGTTTTTGTGCCAGTATGCGGCTTAAAAGTATTACCGTGTAGTCCGACAACAGCCAAAATCCGCGCTTTTTCAAATAGATATTCGCGGATATATTCCATATTTGTATTGTTTAACACGCCTTGCGGCAAAACAATCGCCAACCGGCCACCAGGACGAATCATATCAAGGCTGCGCTCAATAAAAAGAATATGCCGCTCAATTTTATTGACTAATTTTCCACGTCGCTTACCAAAGAAATATTGACGCAAAATTCCAGAATCTTTGATTTCGCCGGCAAACGGCGGATTGGTCAGTAAAACGTCAAAATTAAAATAATGAAAAGTTTTTTGATTTTCAGAATTGTCAGCGGAATTTTTCATATCCAAAAGCCGAGTTTTTAGTTTTGCTCGGGCGTCCAATAATTCAGATTCTTCGCCTTGCCATTCGCGAGGGTCAAGAGTATTAAGTTTAAACAGATGCGAACGACCATCACCGGCAATAAGCATCAAAGCGCGGGAAACTTTTGAAATCTCCTCGGCAAAATCAATACCCCAGATATACTCTTTGGCGTGTTCCCGCATCGCTTCATCAGAGCCATTTAGGAAATTATCGCGAAGCCAATACATTGCGCCGATAAGGAAACCGCCGGAACCAGCCGCCGGGTCAACAATGTATTCACCTTTTTGGGGATTTAACATTTTTACCGCCATTTTAATAACATGGCGCGGAGTGAAATATTGCCCTTTTTTGCCTTTGGCAACTTCCGGTATTAAATGCTCAAACGCCTCATCAATAATAGAAAGGTCTGAGCCAAACAGCCGCGCTTTTTCCAATTCACCGACAACGATTGATAAATGCTCCGGCGACAATCTTATATTTTCCTGCTCATAAAAAGTGCCCGGCCATTTTTTAATGGCGTTTTTGAATAAATCATTGATAACTTCGTAGGTTTTTTGCGGGTCTTTATATTTTCTGAAATAAATTTCATTATCTTTGCGATTCACGCGCGCTTCGCTTTCATCATAAAGTTTTGCGTAAATAAGTTTAAAAACCTCATTGAAAACATCCACTCCGGCGTTTGCCAAAACCAATTCTTCCATTGATTCAACAATTTCTTTTAGATTCGCCTCTGTAGTAGTGTAATCAAATAAAGTTTTTTTAGCTTCCAATAAATCGTCTATGGTTTGAGCGGCCGACGGCAAATCCGGCAAAGTGTCGTTAAATTCTTTGGGATAAGGGCGGTAAAGAATAATGCGCTTTATGCCATTAGACCAAAGACCGATTTCCGCTCCCTCGGCGTTTAAATATCCGCGTAATTGCTCAATTCCTTTTTTCTCCGTCGGGCTTTTTACTTCAATTAAAATTAATGGGGTGATTTTATCTTTTTTATAAACAACAATGTCAACGGCTTTTTTATGAATTTCCCGGCCGAAATGAACGCTTTTTTCAACATCAATTCTGTCAAAAGGATATTTGTAATAAGTGTTTAATTTATAAAGCCAAAGTTGACGGATGATTTCTTCCGGCTTGCCGTTTTGTTTTTTATCGTCCCAGACAAATCTTTCCTTACCGGATTTTAAATCTTTAACGCAATATCTGTTTTTTTCCTGCTCCGTAATTTTAAGAACATCATTAAAATTAACGCCTTCAAATTCTTTAAGGCCGTAGGCAATGGATGAATCGCGAAAAATTTTATCAATTATTTCTCTGGTTTTACTTGGCTTTATCGTGGGCATATATATTATTTAACCGCTCTCCAATTGTTTTTATTTAAAACCGAAAGCACTTTTCCTATAAGGCGGGTTTCGTCAGTAAATAAAATATTTTTGTATTGCGGATTCGGATTTTCCGGCTTTAAATAAATATAAGGCGGTTTATCCTGTGAAATGAAACGTTTGACTGTTGAACCCTCGCTTGTTTGCGCCAAAACAATATCGCCAGAAATAAATTCGTCTTGTTTTCTGACCAAAACAATATCGCCGTCATTTATGCCGACGTTTATCATTGATTCGCCCTGAATTTTCAATAAAAATATTTCTCCGCTAAATTGAGCCACTTCGCCGGAAAGCGATTGCCACTCTCCGATTGTTTCTATTATTTCTAAGGGCGCGCCAGCCGCTGTCGCGCCAAGAAATGGAGCCAATGGAGGATTACCAAGAACTTCATAACCAGCAGGTAAAATAGTTATACCCCTTGCCGAGGATTCGCTTTTTTTTATAAATCCTTTGTTTTTAAGTTTTTCAAGAAGATCGATTATTGATTGATTTGAAGAAACTCCTAAACTTTCCCGCATTTCTTCAAATGTCGGCGGGAAGCCGGAATCTTTTATATATTGATAAATAATACCCAGAAGCTCTTTTTGTCGTTTAGTTATTATATTTTTCATTACTCTTATTATACCCGACTTTTTCTTCTGAAATAAATGCGTTGCCTGTGGATAACTTAAAAACTCCTTCGTCAACCTACAAATCAATGGTTGACGAGGGTTAACCGATTTTCTTAAAACCCAGATATTTTTGGAGAACTTCCGGCATTAAAATTGAGCCGTCTTTTTGTTGGTAGTTTTCCAGAATAGCAATAATGGCGCGAGAGACCGCGATGGCGGTGCCGTTTAGCATATGCAGAAATTC
>JAJZBA010000035.1 GCA_021799155.1 bacterium
TCCCTCCTTCGCTAAAGCTACGGCGGGCAGGCGGGATTTTTGCGGAAAAAAGTTCGGATTTTGTTCAGGAGAGACAGCATACCAAAATAAAAACACCGTAAAGGCGTTTTTATTTAGGTATGCTGCGTATATTGAAAATAGTTCGGACGCATTTCGCCGCCTGCGGCGGCGAGAACCGCTAAACCCCCAAAATTTAATTTGAGCGACTTCGCCGCGTTCTTTAACAATTTCAAGTTTTTCAGCGAGTTTCACTCGATAGAAAAATCTTATCGGATTTTTTCTTTGACGGCAAATTCCTTTTCTCAAAAAAGTAAGAGCCGAAGTAAAACTTCGGCTCAAAGAACAGGCAAAATTATGCTTCTGTATTCATATAACCTCCTTATTTTTAATTCTTGTTATTTTAAATTTTCCAACGCGGAATCCTGATATTGGATCTTTTGCACCTTTTAAGATTCTACGCAATCGACGAATATTAACTTCTTTCTTTTCCGGATCGCATGGAATTCCATAGAGGTCGTCCACCTCTCTAACTAATTCCTTTACTTCAATAAGAAATTGCGGCATAGATTACCTCCTTATATTTAAAATATTTTTAAGGTACGAAAATCGTACCAATCGCAACTAAAATCAATCATTCAGATTTCAATAAAGATTAGTATATTAGACAATAAAAGTCAATGGTTGTTTAATTTTCTTGCCCTGCAATATTTCGAACTGAAAGCCGAGCAAAATACTCTTTTCCTTAATTGAAAAAATTTTTCGAGGGCGCGCGCAAATTCAAAAATGTAAAGAGTATTTTGCTCGGCGGCGAGCGTCAGTGAGCGGCGACGCGGCGGGAAGGAAAAAGGGGAGGAATTCTCGCCTCGCTCTCGCTTTTTCGCCGCCGCAATTTTTCGTGCCAACAAAGCTGGCGCGCCGCTCTGACTTCAGTTTACTAATTTTATTCCTTTGCGGCAAAATCTTTTTCCAATTCGGGAACAATTTTTTGACAATCTCCTTTCAGTATAAAATCCTCGTTTCCGAGATAGGAAGGTTGACTTAAATTTATCGCAATAATTTTTCCATTTGGATTATTTTCTTTATACCAACCAAGAAAACCTCTATCATCATAGCTTAAGCCAACCGTAATCACTGCATCAATATTTTTTAACCATTCTGGCTGGACATTTTCTTTCAACCGCTGGCTAGTTAAATGTATCGCTTTTACGCCCGCTCTTTCTTGTAAATGGTCAACGTTTTCAGTAAAGATTTGCGATTTTAATTTTTTGGCAAGTCTGCCAAGCGATTGATGAGCGGGCGTTGCTGGTTTTTCAAAAGCGGCTTTTGTAAATTCTTCCCACGAATCAATTACTCCTTGCGGATTGGCAACCGCCTTTTTGAGCAAGCCGTCTACTTTTTCTGACATTTCAATTCCTAATGTTTGTTGTAATTGATCTATACTATGAACTCCGCTTGCTATTGATATTCCTGCGCCAGTGTAAAACAAAACTTTTTTATCTTTCAAAATTTCAACTAACTGCGCCATTTCCATCTCTTGCGGTTTGGGCAATATTCGTTCTCTAATTTCAGCCCTAATTTTTTCTGTGACTTCTTTTGAAAAGTGACTTAAAAGAATGCGAACCGTTTCTCGGTCTTGCTTACGAAAAGCTTCGAAAGTTTGCTCAACTATTTGTAAAATTTCTTCAGGATTTAATCCTGAGTGCTTTAATAAAATTTCACTCATAACTTGTTTATTCGCGTCATCAGCAACAAAACTGTCAATCATCCCTCTTTCAAAATCTCTAGATTGAGCAACACGATATTTTTTGCTTTGACTTGGGTCGGGTTTTTCTATTTCCTCTTTTGATTCTGGCACTTCGCCATGTTTCAAAACATAAACCGTTTTATCAACTTCGCCCTGCTTCCTTGTTTCTTTTGTAAATTTTTCTTTTTCTTCTTCGCTTAATTCGTCTGGCAAAGAATCAAAATATTCAACCATAAAAAACGGCTTGCCGTCTTTATGACCAAGATAATAACGTCTCGTATCGGAAGAAAAAGAAAAGCTCATTTCGCCCTCTTGCTTTCTTTCTTCTTCTGGCGAAACCGATTCCGGTCCTTCGAGTAAAAGGTTTTTAGTTTTCTCTTTTTTCTCTGGATAAAACATTTTTTCGCCTTCCATAAAAATTTACTTTAATAAATTATCAAGTTGAACTTCTAACGCTTTGGCGATTTTTTGGACGGTATCAATCGTCGGGCTTTGGATTCCGCCCGATTCAATTTTAATAATAGTGGCATGAGCAACATCAGCCAATCTGGCGAGCTTGTCTTGCGACAAACCCTTTTCTTTTCTGTATTTCTTTATGTTTTTGGCGATTGTTGTTGTCTTCGGCATTGTAATATGATAATATCTATATTAGAATATAGATAACAAATTATCTTTCGGAAATTATCTATACTCTCATGATAGCAAATATTCAAAATTCTAGCAATAAAGTTTTAGGGAGTTTCTTGTCATTGTCCGCGCACGGGTGGGTTGGGGCAAGGATAACACCTTTCCTTGCGACATTTTTGTAAAGCGAAAAACGAAATTCGGCGGCGGAAAATCGAGGGCGGGCAAAAATTCCTTCCCTCAACCCTCTTCCTTTTTGCCCGCCCGAGCGAAAATTATCAAAAATCAGCGTCCCTCCTTCGCTAAAGCTACGGCGGGCAGGCGGGATTTTTGCGGAAAAAAGTTCGGATTTTGTTCAGGACAGACAGCCGCATAAAAAACATACTTTTATGGCATGTTTTTTCGATGCGGCAAGGAGTAAATCTATTCTAATACATTTGGCACGGTCGAAAATTGCCAAAATTTGTTTATTATTGTAGTATTTATTTATGGTATTGTTTGGCCAGGGAGGCCTATTTTTTATATGGAAATAAGAAACATAGCTATTATCGCTCACGTTGACCACGGGAAAACAACCTTAACGGACGCTCTTTTGCGTCAAACAGGAGCGGCGGGAGAAGGTGTTTCAATGGATTCCAACGCGCTTGAACAAGAGCGCGGAATTACGATTTATTCAAAAAACGCCGCTATTCAATATTGCGGCACTAAAATAAACATCGTGGATACGCCAGGTCACGCAGATTTTGGATCCGAAGTGGAACGCGTTTTAAACTCCATCGATTCCGTGCTTTTGGTGGTGGACGCCCAAGAAGGCCCAATGCCGCAAACCCGATTTGTCTTAAAAAAGTCCCTTGAACTCGGATTAAAACCAATAGTGGTTATCAATAAAATAGACAAACCGGCGGCAAACCCGAAACGGTGCGAAGAACAAGTCTTGGAACTTTTTTTGGAGCTTGGCGCGAACGACGAACAAGCGAATTTTCCGATTGTTTATTCCATCGGCCGCGCCGGCATCGCGAAACTAAAACTTTCCGACGAATCAAAAGATCTTACTCCCCTTCTTGAAACAATTATTAAACACGTTCCTTCCGCTTCATCCGCCGAACTTGTTCAAAAACCTTTGCGGCTTCAGCCGTTTAACCTTGGTTACGACAATTTTATGGGACGGTTAGCTATCGGAAGGATATATGAGGGGACGATTACGCAAGGAGCCAATGTTTTTATAAAAAAACCGAATGGCGAATCTCGCGCCGGAAAAATAACAAAAATTTTCACTTTTAACGGCCTGGAAAGAACGGAAATAAGCGAAGCGGTCGCCGGCGATATCGTTCTTATCGCGGGGCTTCCCGACATTTATATTGGCGAAACCGTAACAAATGATTTAAATGCGAAATCGCTTCCGGCGATTGCGATTGACGAAGCGACAATCTCTCTTTCGTTTCTCGTAAACAATTCTCCGTTCGCCGGTCGCGAAGGAAAATACGTAACTTCTCGGCAAGTGCGCGAATATCTTGAACGAGAACTTGAAGTGAATGTTGGATTAAAAGTCGATTTTTCTCAAAACGATAATTTTAAGGTTTACGGTCGCGGCGAACTTCATATCGCTATTCTTCTCGAAAATATGCGGCGGGCCGGATACGAAATTCAAGTTTCCCAGCCGCAGGTTATTATTCGTGAAATTGACGGCGTAAAATCAGAACCGTTTGAAGAAGCGATTATCGACGCACCGCAAGAATATCAAGGAGTCGTGATAGAACGACTTGGCGGCCGCGCTTTCGTTTTAAAAAATCTGATCCAAAAAGACAATTTGGTTCGACTTACTTTTGAGGGTCCAACAAGGGGGCTTTTGGGATACAGAAATCAGTTTGTGATAGATACAAGGGGCGAAGGTATTCTTTCTTCACGATTTATAGGATTCAAGCCGTACGTCGGAGAAATAAAAAAACGGCTTGTCGGATCAATGATTTCAATGGCTTCAGGCAAGGCCCTCGGTTATGCGCTTTGGAATCTTCAAGAAAGAGGAACTCTTTATATTGATTCAAACACGGAAGTTTATAAAGGAATGGTTATCGGCAACACTTCAAAGGGAGAAGAAATGAAAGTAAACCCGACGAAAGGCAAACAACTCACCAACACCCGTTCTTCCAGAAACGATGAAGCCATAGAACTCATACCTCCTTTCACGCTGACTATTGAGCGCGGTCTTGAAATTATGGCGGATGATGAATATCTGGAAATCACCCCTCGAAGCGTTCGTTTGAGAAAAAAATCTTTTAATTAATCTGCTTTCTGTTTCAACTTTATTATTTCCTCTGCGATAATTTTCGCCGCTTCTGGTTTGGAAAAGTTTTTGGCGGCTTCCGACATTATTTTCAGCTTTTCCGGTTCGGAGAATAATTTTTTAATTTGAGCCATAAAAACGTTCGGAGTTAAGTTTTCCTGTTCAACGACAATTGCCGCGCCGGTTTTGGCGTATTCGTAAGCGTTTTTAATCTGATGAACACCGACGACCTCCGACGGTAAAGGGATTAAAATTGAAGGCTTGCCGAAGGCGCTGATTTCAAAAATCGAGCCGCTGGAAGCGCGTGAAATCACCAAATCCGCCGCCGTATAAGCGTCTTTTAAATCTTTTTCAAAATAAGAAACGATTTTATAGCGAGCCCGCTGTTCTTCCGGATAATTTTTTAAAACCATTCCCGACTCTTTTCTAACGCTTTCAAAATTTTTAAATCCGGTTTGGTGAAGAATTTGCCAATCTTTTGTTAGTTCTCCGGAAATTTCGAGCATGAAATCGTTGATTGCCGCCGCTCCTTGAGAACCGCCGATAATTAAAATCAACGGCTTTTCCGGATTAAAGCCGAAAATCTTTTTAGCCGTTCCCTGCTCTAAAATCTCTCCTTCAAATAAAGAGCGTCGAATCGGATTTCCAAGAAGAGCGATTTTATTTTTTGTTTTTTCCGGGAAAAAATCGGCCGCCGATTCAAAAGAAATACCAATTCTTTTGGCGTATTTGGCGGCTAATTTATTTGCCAGTCCCGGTACAGCATCGGAATCGTGAATAATAATCGGCACGCGATAAAACCAGCAGGCTAAAACCACCGGCAAAGAACCTGGTCCGCCCTTGGAAAACAAAACATCCGGCATCAACCAGAAAACTTTCCAAAAAGCTTGAATAATACTTAAAGGAAGCAAAATTGGAATTTCAATAAAATTCCGCACATCAAAATATCGCCGCAATTTGGCGGAAATAATTTTCGAAACTCTGATACCGTTTTCTTCAAGAATTTTACGAAACGTTCCCGGAGCGCCGAAATAATAAAGCTCTATTTCTTCTTTGAAATTTTTAAATTCTTCAGCAATGGCGATTATCGGATAAATATGTCCTCCGGTACCGCCGCCGGTGAATAAAATTTTTATGGACATAAAAATTTTAAAATCCGAAATTCGAATATCGAAATTCGAAACAATATCGAAATTCAAATAATTAAATAACAAAAAACTTATCCGGATTTTCTAATAATAGAACCAAAAATATTCATTAATTCTCCAGCTTCTTTTATTAATTTTTCCTTTTCTTTTTCTAACTCTAAATTATCATTCGTATCGATTAATTTCAACCAGTATTTACTTTCTTTTGATTCTTTTCGACAAATCTTAATTCTCATTAGAAAATCTTTTTTACTTAATGCTTCATTAGCTTCGATATAGTTAGCGCCGACAGAACCAGAAGATCTTATAACTTGTTTTTTGTCTTCGATATTCGCTACTGTTTTGGTAAGTTTTTTGACAAATATTCTAACTTTTTTAGCAAATTCAAATGTTCGTTCTTCTAAGTTGTATTGTTTTGAATTTTTAATTTCTGTCATTAAAATTTGTTTCGGATTTCGGATTTCGTGCTAGATCGGAA
>JAJZBA010000036.1 GCA_021799155.1 bacterium
ATCAAAGCCGTTTCTAAATAAAAATTTTCAAGTTCTTGGGGAATAATGTTTAAAAAAACTCCTGTTTTTTCAAAAAACTCATCGATTAAATTCAATTTCGCTTTCGATTCTAATTTTCTAAATATTCCGGTTGCATAAGTTTTAATCGGAAGAATCTTATTCTCTTCTCTAATGGCATTAATCAAATCAAAAAGCCTTTTTTTGGCAATTTCTCGCAATCCCTCTTGCGGGGTAAAACCGTCTTTAAAATGAACGCTCTCTTGGACTAATAGATTCAATTTGTCATAATAATGATAGGCTTTAATTGTCGAAGAACCGACGTCGACTAAAATTCTTTCCTGTTTATTCATAAATTTCCTCCTTTTTAAACCAAAGTTCTATTTCTAATTCCGCTTCTTCAATCGAACCGGAAGCGTGAATGAGATTTCTAACAGCTCTTTGTTGAAGATTTGCCGACAAAGGCGATTCCACCGAATAATCTCCTCTAATGGTTCCGGGGAACGCCTCGCTTGGATAAGTAGTGCCAACAATTTTACGAACAATCTCAACGGCTTTATGTCCTTTTAAAATTGCCGCAATAACCATTCCCTCGGTTAAATAATCAACATTCCATTTTTGGATAAGCTTGCCGATTTCTTTATTGTTTAATTTATTAAACTCCTCTCCTTGATCAAAACCAACTTTTTGATAAAATTCTCTGACCTTTTGGCCGACTTTCTCAAACCATTCTTCATTATAGCCGTAATGCTTTAATGCCATTTCTTCGCTAATTATCAACCCCTTCAGACTCATAATCTTCAATCCCGCTTTTTCAAATCTTGATAAAATCTCGCCAACCAATCCTCTTTTAACGGCGTCGGGTTTTAAAACAATTAAAGTCTTTTCTTCTGACATATTTTTTATTTTATTCGAAAGATGCAAACAACGCAAGCAACGACTAAATCTGCTATAATAATAATTAATTTGATTAAATAATATGATTTTAAAAGGGAAAAAGGTAATACTAAGGCCGATAAAGATAGACGATGCAAAAAGATTTGTAAAATGGGTTAATGATGAAGAAATTGCGAAGCTTATGGGAGCGCGTGAAAAGAAAATCACCCTAAAAGAAGAAAAAGAGTGGATTAAAAATCTTTCTAAAAAATGGAGAGTTGAAAGACATTTTGCTATCGATACTACAGAAAATATTCATATCGGAAGTGTAGGGCTTAAAGATATAGACTCTAAAAATAAAAAAGCTTCGCTGGGAATAACTATCGGCGATAAAAATTATTGGGGAAAAGGATACGGGAAGGATGCTGTTAAATTGATTTTGGATTATGCCTTTAAAAGTTTAAATCTTCATCGCGTTGATTTAGGGGTGTACGATTTTAATATGAGGGCTCAAAAATTATATAAAAAGATGGGCTTTAAAATCGAAGGGGTAGAGCGAGAAAGTATTTTCTACAAAGGTAAGTTTTACAACAAAATAAAAATGGGAATTCTAAGAAAAGAGTGGTTAAAGAAATAAATTTTTCTTTTTATTCTTTAATAATCTTTATATGGAGTTCTTCCAACTGTTTTTTATCCACTTCCGCCGGCGCGTCCATCATCAAGTCTCGGCCGTCGCCGGTTTTCGGGAAAGCGATAACCTCGCGGATGCTCTGCTCATTTTGAAGAATCATTAAAAACCGATCAATACCCGAAGCAATACCGCCGTGCGGCGGAACGCCGTAAGTAAACGCTTCAAGTATGTGTTTAAAATACGCTTTTTCTTCTTCGGAAAATCCTATCAACTCAAATATTTTTTCTTGGATTTGTGGAGTATGAATTCGAATACTGCCGCCGGCTATTTCGTAACCGTTTAAAATCATATCGTGCTGATACGATTTTGTTAATTGAGGTTCCAACTCAATTATGCTTTTTGGAGAAGTGAACATATGATGACTGGGAGCAAAATAACCGTTATCTTTTTTCTTTTCTTCAAAAAGTGGGAAATTTATAATCCAAGCGAATGCTAATTCGTTCGGGTCATTTTTATCTTTCCGAAGATCCGGCCGGTCGGTACCGTAGTTTTTCATAACCTCGTCATAATCCAATCTCGGCCACGGTTTTTGGGTTATTTTTTTGTCTGGATAAAGATTCTCAACCAATTTTGTGTATAAATCTTCCATTAAATCCAGAATGTCATTTTGTTTCACAAAACTCATCTCCAAATCAAACTGAGTAAATTCGGCTTGCCTGTCCCCTCTTGTATCTTCGTCTCTTAAACACTTTGCAAATTGAAAGTATCTTTCTACACCGGCAACCATTAATAATTGCTTATATTGCTGAGGAGATTGAGGCAAGGCGTAAAACTTTCCCGGGTGAAGCCGTGAAGGCACAATAAAATCTCTTGCTCCTTCCGGCGTGGATTTCGTCAAAATCGGCGTTTCTATCTCAATAAAATCTTTTTCCGAAAGATAATCCCGAATGAATTTTATCACCTGATGGCGCGCTTTTAAATTTTTTTGAAGCCTTTGTCTTCTTAAATCCAGATAGCGATATTTTAATCTTATTTCTTCGCCGATTTCGTAGCCGTCGTTGTCAAGGCTAAAAGGCGGCGTTTGACTTTCATTTAAAATCTCCAAATTTTCCGCCTGAATCTCAAATTCACCGGTCTCTATTTCCGGATTTTCCATTCCTTTGGGCCGGCGGGAAACTTTTCCGATGATTTTGATCACCCATTCCGGCCGCAGTTTTTGAACCAATTCATAAACTTCTTTGTTTGTCGGCGTAAAAACTATTTGCGCTTTTCCGCTTCGGTCGCGTAAATCAATAAAAATGATTTTTCCGTGAACCCGCCTGACGTCAACCCAACCCGCCAACTCGACCGATTCGCCTTCCTTATTAATAATCTCCTTAATTAAAATTCTCATTATTATTCTTCCGATTTTTTCAGCGATTCTTCTATCGCCTTTTTTAAATCTTCAATATCAACGGCTTTGCGTTCTTTTTTAACCTCCGATTCTTCTTTATTTTGTTCTTCAATCTTCGGATACGGCCGGAAATATTCTTCTTTTGAAACCAAAACTCTTCCCAGCGGCCGTTCTTCTCGGCGCCTGACTTTTTCTTCGACAATCTCAGCTTCAGCCGCCCATTCCGTGGCAATTTTTTCCTCAACCGTCCGGCGCGGAGTGGCGTATTTATTACGGGAATTTTCTATAATAACATCCCTAAACGTTTCCGGCGCCATTTCCACCGGCTCCAATGTTTCAGCGGAAAACGGTTTTGAAGCCACGCCGTCAATCATTAGTTTTACATAAATATTATACTTGGTCAGATTCACCAAGTCATTAGCGTTGAATTCCGGCAGAAATTCCTTTTCCAAAAATTCCGCGTCTTCGGCACCGACCCGAAAACAAACAATAGTTCCGACGTTCCCGAAAATAGCGGCTCTTACTTTTTCGTGAAGCTGTTCAATATATTGGTGAGCCAAGATTAAATTAAGACGATATTTTCTCGCCTCGGACAAAATATTGGCGAAAGATTCTGTAGAAAAATTTTGAAATTCATCAACATAAAGATAAAAATCGCGGCGCTTTTCTATCGGTAAATCAACCCGACTCATCGCCGCTAACTGCAACTTGGTAATTATCATCGCACCTAAAAGAGCGGAGTTGTCCTCGCCGATTCTTCCCTTGGAAAGATTAACGATTAAAATCTTTCCTTCATCCATTATTTTTCTCATATCAATTGCCGAATGGGTTTGGCCGACAATATTCCTAATTAAGGGATTGGCGACAAATTGACCGACTTTATTCTGAATGGCCGCCACCGCTTCGGTTTCTAAACGCTGAGTATAGCGAGCGAATTCATTAACCCAAAAAGCCTTAACCACCGGGTCTTTTAAATTATCAACAATTTTCTTCCGATATTCTTTTTCCGCCAGCATTCTCATAATACCCAAAAGCGTCGAGCCCGGATATTCCAAAAGAGCCGAAAGAGTGTTGTTTAAAATGTATTCCATTCGGGCCGACCAAACATCTGGCCAGATTTTTTTAAACACGCCCATAATACCCGAAACCACCAAATGCCGGTATTCGACATCAACCTGCTCCAAAACATTGAAAGCAATCGGGTGGTTTAAATCCGCCGGATTAAAATAAATCACATCGTCGATGCGGTTTTCCGGAATAAAATCCAAAAGTTTTTCGGCGAATTCACCGTGAGGATCGACAATGCCGACGCCCCGACCGGCTCTGATATCGGCAATCGCCATGTTTTCCAACAAATTGGTCTTGCCCATGCCGGTTTTTCCGATAATGTACATATGCCGTCGCCGATCGTCGGTTTTGATGCCGAATTTGATTTTCTGATTTCTAAAAGTTGTTTTTCCGAATAAAGTTATCTCTGCGTCAGGTATCATGTATCAAGTATCAAGAATTATTTTTTAAATATTTTATAAAACCTCCCAATAAGGAACCGACTAAAATCCTTTGGTTTTCTAATTTTTTATATTCATCTTTATTAATATATTCTAATTCTAAAGATAACTCAAAATAATATTCTAATTCTACTAATGAACCGTTAATATTGATAGGAATTGTTTAAATTCCTTTCTTGTCGCTCTCGCTTGTCCCTCTAAAATATTAGCCACAACAGAAACTGCCGCTCTTCTCATCTGAGAAACCAATCCAAAGATTTCTGATTTTGGAAATTTTGCGGTTATTGAATAAACGTCCAATGCTAATTTATGAGCCTCTCGATAAACTTTTAATTTCTTATAGCCCTTATTATCTTGCATATATTATCCTGACACCTGACACTTGTATTATCCTGACACCTGACACTTGACACTTGATACTATTCTATCGGCAATCCTGACGGCGGGCCGACTTTTTTCGCCTCGACTCTCCGCAATCGCGGCGCCTTAACCATAATCGCCGGGAAATGATAAACAGTCGCCAATTCTTCGGTATTTAAAACGGAAAATTTTTCCGGCTTGGTTTTATTATAGGCGCCGAATCTTCTTTCCCGATACTTTTGAAAAATTTCTTTTTTTAAGGCGAACTCGGTCAGTTCTTTATATTTCGGAAAAAAATGCGCCAGCCATCCGCCTTTGGCGGCAACTTTCGGCTTGAAAGCGTTTAGGTGAGAAATTCCAAACTGTTGAAAAGAACCAATGACGGCGATCGGATTTGAAGGAGTAAAACTATCGCGCCGATCGATATAGACAAAACGGATGACGGTTTCAAAACCGAATTTTGAAATTTTATTGGAAATCGCTTTGACGATTTCCTGTTCATGGGGGTTTAAAAATTTCGAAACCGCAGCCTCTTCTTTTTTCGCCAAAGCCGGCCAGTCCGGATATTTGACCGGCGCGAAAAACAAATTTCTTATCCATTCATACAGCGCTCCGCCCAAACCTTTTTTCTTTTCTTTTTCGGTTTTTTTGCCGGTGATTTCATTAATTTTTTCAATGCCTTCGGCCTGCCAATCGTTGCCGCTCGGCGCGCCGGTCGGGCTAATTAAAGTCTGGAGCCAAATCGCTTCGCCTTCTTTCAGATTAGACATTACTTCCGAAATCGCCGCAATCGGATCAAGGCGCCTTTCTTCCGTCGGCTCTTCGAAATACTGGTAGGTTCTGATGGGATAGTAGCTTTCTTTTAACAAACCGAATTCCGCTCCAAAAACATCGTAAATTTTATTAGGAAGAGTATTTCCGAACAATTCGGTGTAATCTTCAGCTTGGTGAATTTCCGCTTCCGGATACTGAGCGTAGATTGCCGATTCTATCAAATTGCGATATTTGGAAGGAGTATAGATGTAAAAATTAACGCCGCCGGCGTGCCCGGCCATTTCAAAAGAAATCCAAGGTTCCACCTTGCCGTTTAAATAAATGTCCACCGGCTTCATTCCGAAAGAATAAATCGCCGCCATCTCGGAAAAAACCTGCTCCATTGCTTTCGGGGTTTTTAAAATATCTTTAGGAATTTTTACTTCAAGCATCAGCCACTCGATACTTTTAACATACCGAGTCCGAATGTATCTCATCCGCAAATTCCAGAAAATCGGAAAAAGAAAAAGTGGCAAAATCAGCCACCAAACATACCTTATTATCAAAACAATACTATCAATAATGCCATAGAGAACCTCCATCATAAAAATTTAAATTGTTCCACAATTAAGATCG
>JAJZBA010000037.1 GCA_021799155.1 bacterium
AGTTCTGGAACAGGCGAAGGTTGAATTAAGAAAACTTTTTAATAAATAAAAAATTTTTATTTGTGCTAAAATTTCACTGTGTCCGAATATTATAATTCTAAAAGAACAAGGGGACTTTATGAGCAGGATTCGAAAGAGCCGTTTAAAATCAGCCGCTCAAAATTGGAACTGTTTTTGGAATGCCCGCGGTGTTTTTATTTTGACCGCCGGCTCGGCGTTTCCCGACCGCCGGGATTTCCTTTCAGTTTAAACAGCGCGGTTGACACCTTGCTTAAAAAAGAATTTGATATCCATCGCGCCAAAAACAAAAAACATCCTTTGATTGAAAAATACGGAATTGACGCCATTCCGGTCGCTCATGAAAAATTAAGCGATTGGCGTCATAATTTTACCGGTATTCAATACCTGCACGAACCGACCAATCTGCTTATTCACGGCGCGATTGACGATTTGTGGCAAAATTCCAAAGGGGAATATATTGTGGTTGATTACAAAGCGACAAGTAAAAACGAAAAAATAGAAGTCTTAGATAAATCCTGGCACGACGGTTATAAGAGGCAGATGGAAATTTATCAATGGCTTTTGCGGAAAAACGGGTTTAAAGTCTCGGATATCGGTTATTTCGTTTATTGCAATGGCATAACCGACAGAGAAGCTTTTGACGCGAAACTGGAATTTGATATTACGCTTATAGAATACAAAGGCGATGACGGCTGGGTGGAAAAAACCGTTTTTGAAGCGCATAAATGTTTGAATGCCGACGAAATTCCCGAAGCCGGCGAAGATTGCGATTATTGCAATTATATTTCGGCGATAAAGAGAGAAGAGTAAATGAACAATGCCTTTTAGATTATTAATTATTTTTTTATTTATCCTGACAGTTTCGTTTTTTGTTTTTCAGGACGATTTTAAAAATCTTTACACAAACTCGGTAGTTCATCCGCCTTCTAATTTATTAAAGACAGCCCCCTTAAAAACAACTTCCAATTTTAACGGCGAATTTAAAACTGCGTCGTCGTCGACCGTTAAATCGATTACCAAAAATGTTTCCGCTCCGGCGCCGCTTAAAGTTGTTGAAAAAATTTCGGAAATCCGCCAATCAAATTTAACGTCTTTGGGAATAATTGTTTGGACCAATATTCAAAGGACGCTAAATAATTTTTCTCAGCTTAAAGAAAACGAAAAATTAAACCAGGCGGCTTTGGCTAAGGCGCGGGATATAATTAAAAATCAATATTTTGCTCATAATTCGCCTTTTGGCGTCGGACCGGCAGAATTGGCGGAGCAAGCGGGCTATGATTATTTGGAAATTGGAGAAAATCTGGCAATGGGAAATTTTGAAGACGATAAAGCGGTGGTAGAAGCCTGGATGAATTCTTCGGGGCACCGCGCCAACATCTTAAATTCTAAATACAAAGAAATTGGAGCCGCGGTTTTAAAAGGTATTTATCAGGGAAGTGAAGTTTGGGTTGCGGTTCAGGAATTCGGCCGGCCGGTTTCCGATTGTCCGCAGGTTGATGAGAATTTAAAATCAATGATTGATTCCGGCAAAAGCGAGATAGAACAATTGTCAGCCGTTCTTAATGCAAAAAAATCTGAGATTGAAAGTACCAATCGCTATGATTCTTCATTTAATCAAAAAGTGGAAGAGTATAATAAATTAGTTGAGCAGTATAATTCTCTTATTGTTCAGCTGAAGGAAATGATTGCGGATTACAACAATCAAGTGTTTTTATTGAATTAGTGCTTTAGTAAGTAAATTATCAATATAATAAAACGCCGCGAAACAATTTACCGATTACCGATTTACTAAAGTAAATGACGATCGTCATTTACTTTAGTAAAGTAAATTATCATATTTATTTGGTAGAGGGTAAATTATTGGGTTTAATTTTTGCAGGTGGTATAATAAAAAAATGTCTAATTTTCTTATTAAAAAAGAGCGGCGAATTTATCCTTGCATTATTTTAAGAAAGGCGGTTGTTTTTCCGGTTGAGAAAATGCCTTTGATATTAAAAGGAGTGGAGGCGATTGGCGCGGTTAACAGCGCCTTAAAGCAAGAAGGGGAAATTGTTTTGGCTTTTCAGAAAAATGAAGAGCAAAGCCAAATCGGCGTTATTGCCCAAATTTTGCAATCCTGGCAATTAAGTCCGGTAATCGTCGGCATCACGGTCGAAGGATTAAAAAGGGTGAAGATTTCCCGCGTTTTTTTCGAGGCCGGCGTCAGTAAAGCGGAAATCGAAACAGTTCCTGAAGAAAAAGAAATTACGACGGAATTGGAGGCTCTGGCAAGAAGCGTTTTCGATCAGTTCAAGAATCTTATCCAAATGGAAGGAACATTGCCTTTAATGATCGCCGCCGAACTTCAAAAAGAATACGTGCCGGCGGAAAGGGTGAGCGACATCGTGGCCTCGGCACTGCGGATGGATTTTTCAGAAAAATTAAAACTTTTGGAAACGCTCGATTTGAAAAAACGGCTGGAATATCTAAATAAAAAAATAGCCGACGAGATAAATATTTTAGAGATGGAAAGAAAAATTCAGCGCGAGGTCAGGAAAAAACTGACTAAAGAGCAGAGAGAAATCATTTTAAGGGAGCAGATGAAAGCCATTGAAAAAGAATTGGGAATTTTTGAGGAAGAAAAAGAATACACCGAATTGGAAAAGAAAATAAAAGCCGCCAAGATGCCGAAGGAAACGGAAACCAAGGCGCTTAAAGAACTTTACCGTCTTCGGACTATGCCGCCTTTCGCTGCCGAAGCGCCTTATATTAGAACTTATCTTGATTGGATGGTTGAACTTCCCTGGAACATTAGAACTAAAAGTGAATTAAATTTGAAAAAAGCCAAATTGATTTTAGACGAAGACCATTACGGTCTTTCCAAAGCCAAAGAAAGAGTGCTGGAATATCTGGCGGTGCAGAAATTGACTAAAGGAAAGGGCCGGGGCACCATTATGTGTTTTGTGGGACCGCCGGGAACCGGCAAGACTTCGGTTGGTAAATCGATTGCCCGGGCTTTAGGCAGGAAATTTGTGAGAATTTCTTTGGGAGGTATCAGGGATGAAGCGGAAATCAGGGGTCATCGCCGTACTTATGTCGGCGCCTTGCCGGGAAGAATTATTCAGGGCATTAAAAATGCCGGCGCAAAAAATCCGGTTTTTATGATGGACGAAATAGATAAAATCGGAGCGGATTTCCGCGGCGATCCTTCGGCCGCTCTTTTAGAAGTTTTAGACCCGGAACAAAACAGCACTTTTTCCGACCATTATCTGGAGGCGCCTTTTGATTTGTCGGAAGTTTTTTTCATCACTACCGCTAATATTTTAGATCCGGTGCCGCCGGCTTTGCGCGATCGGATGGAAGTGATTGAATTTCCCGGTTACACCGACGAAGAAAAATTTTATATCGCCAAGAAGTTTTTACTGCCTCGGGCACTGAAGGAAAGCGGTTTAGATTTTAAACGGCTTTTAATAAGCGATGAAGCGATTAAAAAAATTATCGCTAAATACACGCGGGAGGCCGGTGTTAGAAATTTAGAAAGAAAATTGCATGAAATCGCCAGAAAAGTGGCGAAAAAAATCGCCGAAGGCAAGGCGAAGAAAAAAATTATTGTTGATGAAAAAAATTTATTTGATTATTTGGGACCGGAGGAATTTTTAATAACAATGCGGGAAGCTAAAGATGAAATTGGAATCGCTACCGGTCTGGCTTGGACGCCGGTCGGCGGAGACATTATTTTAATAGAAACGGCGCTGGTGCCGGGCAGAGGACAATTGATGTTAACCGGCCAACTGGGCGATATAATGCAGGAATCGGCAAAAGCGGCACTTTCTTACATCCGTTCAAAAAGTCGCGAACTTAAATTCGACAAAGATTTTTATCGCAAATTTGACATTCATATTCATGTGCCTTCGGGTGCCATTCCCAAAGACGGGCCGTCAGCCGGCATTGCCATTGCCACTGCTTTGGCTTCGGTTTTGACGAAAAAACAAGTAAAGAAAGAAGTCGGATTAACCGGCGAAATAACGCTTTCGGGAAAAGTTTTGGAAGTCGGCGGAATCAAAGAAAAAGTTTTGGCCGCTTATCGCGCCGGCGTTGAGGTAGTTGTTTTGCCGAAAGATAATGAAAAAAATTTAATCGATGTGCCGGAAGAAATCAGGAAAAAAATGAAGTTTAAATTCGTCAAGCATATGGACGAAGTTTTGGAAATTGCTCTTAAATAATGAAGGGAAAGAGATTGAGAAGAAATTTTTATACTCGGCCGACGCTTGAAGTCGCAAAAAAACTTTTAGGTAAATATATTGTTCGAAAAATTGGCCGGAAAAAATTAGTCGGGAAAATCATCGAAACCGAGGCGTATATCGGGCCTTATGATAAAGCCTCTCACGCTTACAAAGGAAAAATCACGCTGCGCAACAAGGCGGAATTTCTGATAGGCGGCCATATTTATATTTATTTAGTTTACGGAATGTATTGGCAGTTAAATATCACTACAAGCAAGGAAAACAAACCCGAGTGCGTGCTTATTCGCGCGTTAGAACCAGTCATTCAAAGCGATAAAATTCCAAATCACAAATCACAAACTTCAAACAAATTCCAAATTCCAAATTTCAAAACCCAAAAACAAATTATAAATTTAACTAATGGGCCGGGGAAATTATGTAAATGGTTGAAGTTAGACAAATCTTTTTATGCCGAAGATCTAACTAAGAGTAAAAGAATTTGGCTGGAAGACCGCGGAGAAAAAATAAATCCGAAAAGTATAAAATCAGGCCCGCGCATCGGTATCGACTACGCCGGCCCGTACTGGTCAAAAAGAAAGTGGAGGTTTTATTTGTGATTGACTTTTTATAAAGTTTTGTTCTATGATTAAATTTAAATAAGCCTTTGGCTTATATGATTCTTTGAAAAATAACAGCTAAAAAGCTGTTTATATCAGGGGGTGTGGGATAAAAGAGAAACTTTTTAGTTGGTTGTTCGTTATAATATATAGTACGAGCCTTTGGCTTGAGTTAAAAATTAAAGAAGAAAAAGGAGGTTCACCATGCGTTTCTTTTCGCGGTTTATAAAGATTTTCAGAAGAAGAAATGTGGCAAGGGTTGGTTTACTTCGCAAGAGTAAATCTCAGCCTACAGTTTGCAACAGTCAGTGCGCAGGTATGTGCCGTTGCATACTTTAAAACCATTCGGTACCCTTGGGCCGTCCGTTGTGGCGGCCCGTATTTTTAGAAACGAGGAGGACTTATGAACGAGCTTAATGCTTTAAAAGCACCAATTTCAGTTAATCTTGAATTAACAGATAGTTGTAATTTGGCGTGCTTCTTTTGTTTTTGCGCGACTAACAACTATAAAAATGCTTTGCCTATTGCGTCAAATCAAGAAAAACTTAAAAATCTTCACCGTATACTAGATGTGCTTGCTGAAAATGAAATTTTTGAAATCAGGTGGTTTGGGGGAGAATTCACACTATTAAAAGGTTGGCAAGAATTAGTGGATCACGCATACCAACTTGGGTTTTTTATGTCGTTTGTGTCAAATGGCACTAAATTTTCACCCAACGACGCTGATTTCTTGGCAAGCAGAGCCATACAAACAGGTAGCATCTCTATCCATGGCATTGGTTTATTACACGATGAGATAGTGCAGAGAAAAGAGGCATTTAATCAAGCTACGAATTCGATACGTATGTTAAGAGACGTCGGTATTGAGGTGGCTGTTCTTTTTACGCCTAACGAAAAAAATCTCAAACACCTGGAGTTTTTTGTGCGGCAAATGTTAGGAGAATACGGTGCGACAAGCGTTGGTATAAATCGACTTTTTCAAAGCAATAGATATAATATATTAACGCTTACTCAGTATCGTGATATTTTCCGTATCATTAATTCGCTACACAATGAAAACCTGCCGGTTTTTTTCGTTGATGGGTTTCCTTTCTGTAAAATTCCGGTGTGTTATTGGCAATATCTCGGAGCATGCTCGCAAGGTATCGGGTTCGCGCAAGTCGATTATATGGGAAATATTAAGAATTGTTCAGGTCTAGATC
>JAJZBA010000038.1 GCA_021799155.1 bacterium
ATTATCCTTTCGAAAAAATAGCGAAATTACCTTTTTCATCGGTTTCAGCATTAACCTCTTCTTTTAAAATATTGAATTGTCGACTGCCTTCGATGAATTTAAATCCTTGAGGAATTTGAAGAGAAAAATAAGAATCAATATAATCTTGTAATTCTTTCCTCGCTCGTTCTTTAGCTTTTTTAATATCATCTTCGGTCGGATAAGCCGCTTCTCCAACAAAACCGCCTTTCATCGGCTCTTTAGATTCGGCGTAAAAACCCCGTTCTTTCGGCGTTCCGGAAAATCCGGGAATGGAAAAACGGCTAACAGGTCCAATATTGTATTGAGAACCTGGCTGATCCGCTATAACTGTCGCTTCAATACTAGAAGATTTGATTTTCCCGTCAACTACCTGAGCGCCCGGAACAATAATCCTTTCGGTTAAGCGAAAAATTTTTTTGTCCGGCGTTTCAAAACGGGTACCGGCAACAAGCGGCTGAGGGCTGGAACTGAAAGCGTTATAAATAATAATTTTGCCGCCGGCTTTTCTTTCCACTTGCTTTCTACCAAGCGCCTGGAAAGAAAAATTGAAATTTTTTTTGACTGAAAAAATTTCGGCCGGTAATTGGCCTCCTTTTTTATCGGCGATTACTGAATCGTTATAAACCCACTCGGTTTTTTTTGTAATAATTTTAATCGTTGCTTTCGGCAAAAATTCGATTCCCGCATAAACCGTTCCCGCCAATAAAAATAAAACTAGTGCTGATAAAATATAAGTGGTGCGAGGAAATTTATTTGTTTTTCTTTTCGGTTTTTCTTCTTTTTTAAACTTTTCCTCTTCTTTCTTTTCAAATTCTTCAATTTCCCACTCTAATTTTTTGCCAACTTTTTTGTCTAATTTTTTAAAATCTTCGCTCAAGGCGGCCGGTGCAGGCTTTTTGGAAATTGGTTTGGAAACGTCGATTATTTTCTTTTTCATTGTTTTAAATATTTTAACAAAAATTAAGATTCAACAACAGCCCTGATTCTTCTAACGCCGGCGCTTGAAGCCTCTTCTTTCAAAATCTTAAAACCGCCGATTTCCGAAGTGCGGCCGACGTGCGGCCCCCCGCAAAATTCCTTACTGAAAGCATTTTCTAAATTTTCTCCGATATAATAAATCTTGACCGTTTCCGGATATTTGGCCTTGAAAAAAGACAGCGCGCCGGTTTTTTCCGCTTCTTTTTTCGGCATTTCTTTAAAATTAACGCTTAAATCTTCTTTGATTTTTTGATTAACCAAATCCTCCGTTTCTTTAATTTCTTCCGGCGTCATTTTGCGATTGAATGAAAAATCAAAACGCAAACGCTCGGCATTAATATCCGAACCCATCTGTCTTACCTCTCCCCCTAAAACTCTTCTTAACGCCCAATGTAAAAGATGAGTAGCGGTGTGCAGCCGGACAACTTTCTTCGCTTCTTCTTCATTCGCCGCTTTCAGTTCACCGGTATCCAAAACCAGTCCGTGGCCGCCGAATTTTTTCTCCGCGCCGGCGCGAGAAATCTCCTGATGTTTTTCAAATTCCTTGTCAAAATCTTCTTTTAACAAATTTTTAACCGCTTCTTCCGACGCCAATTCCTTTATTAATTCAAAAGGCAATCCGAAGGTTTCATAAAGATAAAAAGCAACGGCGCCGGTAATTTCTTTATATTTTTCTATTTCTTTAATTCCCCGACCAACGGCTTCTTGGAATTTTAACCGCTCTTCTTCCAAAACTTTCAAAATAATTTTTGTTTCTTTAACTTCCGGATAAATTTTCTCGAATTTTTCTTTAATTATTTCCATGCTTTCCGTGAATAAATCGGCATGAATGTCATATTTGAGTTGATAAGCCAAAATCCGACGAAGTAAACGCCTTAGGATATAACCCGCTTCCTTATTCGACGGCCGGACGCCGTCGGCGATTAAAAACACGGAAGCCCGAAGATGATCTGCCAAAATTCTGACAATCCTGTCGTGCGAAGGAATCGATTCTTTGATTTTTAAAACCAGCGACTCAAAAATGTCGGTCTGAAAAACGTCGTCAACGCCTTGCAGGACCGCGGTTAATCTTTCCAATCCCATTCCGGTATCGACTCCGGGTTTTTCCACTTTTCTGTACTCCCCGCCTTTCTCCTTATAATATTCGTTAAAAACCAGATTCCAGATTTCCACGCCGTCAACGTAAATTTCCGTGCACGGCCCGCAAGGACCTTCGTCGCCGGTCGGCCCCCAAAAATTGTCCGCTCGATTGCCGAAAATAATTTTTTCTTTTGGAATGCCGATTTCTTCATGCCAGATTTTATAAGATTCTTTATCAAAGGGAATTTCCTCATCGCCTTTAAAAACCGAAACTTCAATGCGAGCAGGGTTAATTTCCAAAATTTGGCTTACAAACTCGTAAGCCCAATAAATACTTGAACGTTTAAAATAACCGTCTTTAGAAAAGTCTTCGGGGTTGTCCGAGCCCACCGGGCCAAAAGAAAAATTGCCCAACATCTCAAAAAAAGTCAGATGCGTCTGGTCGCCGACTTCCTCGATATCGCTGGTTCGAAAACATTTCTGACACGACGCCGTTCTTTGACTTCCAAAATCTTTTAAAGCATCAAGTTCGCCGGTATAATATCTTTTGAATTGCTGCATACCGGCGGTCGTCAAAAGCACTGACGGGTCGTCGGGAATCAAAGATGAAGAAGGCACAATTGCGTGCCCTTTATTTTTAAAAAACTCAAGAAATTTTTGACGAATCTCGCTTGAAGACATTTTTATAAATAATATTTATTTTTAGAATTTTTATCAAGGCGTTTTTTTAAAAAAACAAACCGTCTCGCTAAAAACGAAACAGTTTGTTAATTTTTCGCCTTTTACAATTATAAATTATTGATTTGAGCGAAACGGTGCGCTTTGAAAAATTTCTTGAATCGGCTTAGGAATAAAAGTTTTGCTTTCGCACCGCTCTGATTTTTTCCATCCTTGAGGAATATCGCAAGGAGTCGGAAATTCTTTGCATTCGCCGGTCTGCGGATTTTTTGCCGGAGTAATTACCTGGATACAAACCCTATTTTCAATATTTCCGGGAATTTGCGACTTTGCCCCGCCATCTTCCTCTTCTTGCTGATCTTTATCTTCATCTTTTTGTTCTTCTTGACGCTGAATTTGCTTCCAAGCGTTTTTAGCCGCGCTTTCAGCTGAAGTGATATGGCCAAAAGCTTCACCAATTTTCTCTTCCGTTAATGATTTTTCTGCTTCCGCCAAATGAGATTTCGCTCTCTCAAGCAATATTTTAATCGGTTGAGGAGTTTCGATTTTTAAGTTTATGATTTCATTCTCTGTCTTAACAATCAAATCTTTAACCTCCTGAATCATTTCTTCAATTTCTTCTTTACCAATTTCTTGCTTTTCAATTTTTTCTTCTAAAATTTTTTCCCGCGCTTCCTTAATTTTTTCTCGAATTTCCGGCCTGGTCATTCCGCTTTTAATTTCCTCTAAAATTTCCATTCTTCTCATCTGGTCGCCGGGTAATCTTTCTAAAACTTCGGGAGACAAAATCTTCATCTTCTCGGATTCTTTTAATTTTTCAATTCTATTCTCGAATTTTTTAATAAAATTCTCCTTTAACTCTTGAATTTTTTCCTGTTCCTGCTCAGGCAATTTTTCCTTAATTCTTTCTAAAATTTCAACAGCTCGCAATTCTTTGAATGGCCCCTCCGGCCGGCTTTCAATTTTCTCTTCCAGCCTCTGCTTGAAAGCCTCAATATTTTCAAATTTTTCCGGAACTTTTGAAATAAGTTCGTTGAGTTTTTCCCGGTCGGCTTTTAATTGCTCTTTTAATTCTGACTTCTCTTCGAATTTTTTCTCTAGATTGTCAAAAAGTTCCTGATGTTTGATGGAACGATCAAGTAATTTATCTATCAATTTATCGACGTTCGGATTCTGGCTTGTTTCTTTTAAAGATTCAAGGCGCCGTTTTAATCGCTCCGCATTTTTTTGGTAATTTTCAGCGGCGTTTCTTATAGCTTCAATGTTTTGAGGAGCAACTTCTTCTATTTTTTTAATTTCCGCCGCCCGCTCGTTGGCTTCTTCAGCTTCTAACTCGGCTTTTTTAATCGGGTCAAAAGTGAAAAATTTGGTTATGCCCCTTCTCCATTCTTTTAAGAAATAAAACGGGCTGGTTGGAAGAATCCCCGGATTTTCCACTCCAAGATCTACCACGCTGTCGACCGAATTTTGCGGCGTTGTGGTCGCCTCTTGGGCGCTAACCGAAAAAGCCGCTAAACTTCCCGCTAAAATTAAAAGCGAGATGAAAAACAATTTTTTATGCATATTTTTCATTAATTATTTTTAATTAACTTTCGACGTTTACCATAATTATATAAAATTTTAAACGAAAATCAAAATTTTATCCATAATATTATGAGCACCCCGCCCTCTATGCTCATTGAACTAAGAATAGATTTTATTTACTGCTATTAAATTTGATTAAATATCTTGTTTCAATTCTACAGACTTAGAGGGCGGGGTTAAGGTTTGGTTATGAAAAATTCTGCGCCTTCGGCTTAAATTTTTCAACCAATTCCTTAATATTCTTCCAGCGCTTTTATTTTCTTATGGGATTTTATTTTCGCCAAAGCTTTGGCTTCAATTTGTCTGACTCTTTCCCGCGTAACGCCAAATTTCTTTCCGACTTCTTCAAGAGTATGGGTAATACCATCTTCCAGGCCAAAACGCAATTTTAAAATTTCCTGCTCACGCGGCGACAAATCAATTAGAATTTCTCTGATTTGATTTTTAAGCAAGGCCTGAGCCGCCAATTGAGCCGGAGTCAAACTTTTTTCGTCGCGAATAAATTCTCCCAAAACCGATTCTTCCTCTTCTTCACCGATTGGCGTTTCAAGCGATAAAACTTCCTGAGAAATTCTTTGGATATGTCTAATCTTCTCCGGCGCCACCCCCATTTCAATGGCGATTTCTTCAGTCAATGGTTCGCGGCCGAGTTCCTGAGCCATTTTTCTCTTAGTTTGAGTATATTTAGCAATGGCTTCTACGGCGTGAACAGGAATCCTAATAGTCCGGGACTGGTCGGCTAAAGCACGGGTAATCGCCTGCCTTATCCACCAAGTCGCGTACGTGGAAAATTTAAATCCTCGACGATAATCAAATTTTTCCACCGCCCGCGAAAGACCGATATTCCCCTCCTGAATCAAATCCAAAATACTTAAATTCGGACTGCGATGAATATAGCGTTTAGCGATTGAAACGACCAGCCTCAAATTCGCCCGAATTAATTGCTGTCTAGCTTCTTCGTCGCCTTTCTCGGCCCGTTTCGCCAACTCCCGTTCCTGTTCGCCGGTTAACAACGGAGTTTTTCCGATTTCTTTCAAATACATCTGAACCGCGTCCGGCAACGCCGTCGTTTCAATTCTTGTCGCTTCCTTCAATTCTTTATTGCTTATCTCCTCTTTCTTATCAACTTCAATAAGTTGGCTGGTTTCAATTACTTTGATATTGGCTTTTTCTAAGCGGTCGTAAACCGTTTCCAAAAAAACAACATCGTCTTCAATATGCGGAAAATAAGAAAGAATTTCAGTGTCGGTTACAAACCCTCGAGGCCGGCCGGTTTTAATTAACTCTTCAATTGCCGATTCGTCGAATTTAAATTTCGGCTTGCCCCGTGGAAAGATTGCTTTCCTTTGGGTTTTTTTTACAATCTTTTTTTGAAAAACCTTCTTTTTTTCCTTGTTTTTAATAATTTTCTTTTTCTGTTTTTTCTGCTTTTTCTGCTTTGGTTTGATTTTAATATTTTTTTTGTGTTTTTTAATTTTTGATTTTTTAATTGTCATTTTGGTTTTTGATTTTTAATTTTTGATTTTGTCATATATTTTGCAAAGCTCTTGAAACTTCGTCAAATTCCTTCATTACTAAAACGACCTTT